>JBOHOS010000643.1:0-7577 GCA_050731295.1 Nitrospiraceae bacterium
GAACCGGGCAGGACTGGACGGCTCGATTCTCCGGCATTGCGGCGGAGGCAGCCCAGCTCTCGGTTCAGACGGCCATCTTCGACGGCGAGATTGTCGCATTGCTGCCAGACGGCCGCAGTTCCTTTCAATTGCTGCAACACACGTTGAGCGGAGGCGATGCCGCGCCGCTTGTCTATTTCATATTCGACCTGCTCTATCTCGACGGCTATGATGTATCGTCCGCTCCTCTGGAGGTCCGCAAGCAGACGCTCAAACAAGTGCTCGGGGACACGGCCGGTCGTCACGGCGCGTTGCTCCGTTACAGTGATCATGTCGTGGGAGGCGGCGCGTCGTTCTATCGGGAGGCCTGCCGCTTCGGACTCGAAGGGATGATCTCAAAGCGGCGCCATGCGCCGTTCCGGCCAGGGCGTGGCTCGGATTGGATCAAGGTCAAGTGCGTGCAACGCCAGGAGTTCGTCGTCGGGGGATTTACCGAGCCGTCCGGCTCTCGCGTCGGACTCGGCGCGCTGTTGCTCGGGGTCTACACGGACGGCTCTTTCCACTATACGGGACGCGTTGGAACCGGATTTAATGATCGCGTGCTGACCCGGCTTCGAGCGCGGCTGGACCGGCTACGGCAAGATCAACCATCGTTTCAGGGGCCCGTCCCGGGTTCGACGCGCGATGTGACGTGGGTCCGGCCCGAACTCGTCGTTGAAATCGCTTTCAGCGAATGGACCACCGATGGACTCCTTCGTCATCCGTCATTTCAGGGGGTCCGTGAAGATAAGAAACCGCGGGAGGTGTACCGTGAACGACCACAGTCCGCTGCTCGGGAGTCCGGCGTGAAAACAGCGCGTCGCGCCCATGCGACCAAGCGGCAAGCGGGCCGCGCCACTGATGAGTATGCGGAGATCGCCGGGATTCGGCTGACGCACGCGGCTCGGGTCATTTATCCACAGCAGGGACTGACGAAGCGGGATCTTGCAATGTACTATGAGCGGATTGCGGGCTGGATTCTCCCGCATGTCGCCGGACGTCCGTTGACGGTGGTTCGCTGCCCGGAGGGACAGGGGAAGGAATGTTTTTATCAGAAACATGCGAATGAGACGATGCTCCCCGCGGTGAAGGCAGCGCAGATTCGGGAGGAAGGCGGCAAGCCGGTACCCTACTTGATGGTCGATGATCTTCCCGGATTGATCGCGCTCGTCCAAATGGGTGTACTGGAGATGCACGTCTGGGGCGCGCGCGCCGATCGTGTCGAGAATCCCGATCGGATGGTGTTCGATCTAGATCCCGATGAAGATCTCCCGTGGCCGCTCGTGGTGGAGGCTGCCAACCTGATCAGAGACAGACTGACAAAACTGGGATTAGCGAGTTGGGTCAAGACAACAGGCGGGAAGGGTCTGCACGTGGTTGTGCCTCTCTCCGGAAAACAGAGTTGGGATGAGGTGAAAGGCTTTGCCCACGCCCTGGCCGATACCCTGGTCAAGGAAGCGCCCGATCGGTACACGAGTAAGATGTCGAAAGCAGGTCGCGCCGGAAAGATCTTCATCGACTACCTGCGCAATGGTCGAGGCGCCACGGCAGTCGCGGCCTATTCCACCCGAGCTCGCGCGGGAGCAACCGTCTCCGTGCCCCTAGATTGGAAAGAGCTCGCAAAACGAGACATCAACAGATTCGCTGTGGCAACCGTATTACGGAGACTCGCGACCCTGAAGGCGGACCCCTGGAAGGAGTTCTGGACTACGCGGCAATCAATTACGGCCAGGGCGAGGCGGCAGTTGGGGCTCTAGCGCATAAGTCATGGCCATCATCTGACGATCTTGAGATGATACGGTTGCACAATTACCACAGTGACAAGCGCATCTACCCGCTATACGTCGGCGTTCCCGGCCGGTGAAAACACGCGGCCAGCTCGCCGCAATTCCCGAATCTTCATCGCTGCTTCTCCTCGCTTCCGGATTGGGCGGGCCGGCAGCCTATCGAAGGATCAGGCTTCGGCTGATTCGATCGACTCCAAGGCGGTGAAGAGATCGGGATGCCGAAAGGCGTAGGCGAATTCGGCATGCAGTTTGGCAATAGAAATTCGCTTGCCCAGACTCTTGGCTTCGGTGACCGTCTGCGCGGTGATGCCCCACTTCCGGCGCGCTTCTTCACAGATATCACTCCAGCGTCGGGGTGACCCGTCGCTGACATTGTATACATCGCCTGGCTTCCCGCGTTCCAGCGCCAGGATACACAGCGCCGCCAAGTCCTCCACGTGAACCAGATTCACGTAGCGGCGTGATGGCCCGACCTTACCGCGCCGGATCCAATCCAGCACATGCCGCCCCGGGCCATAGATCCCCGCCACCCTGAGGACGATGGCGTGGTGGTGCTCCCGGAGATATTCCTCACCCCGAACTCGGGGACGGTTGCGATCGACCGGCGCGGATTCATCGATGACCGGCGCTGCTGCAATCCCGACCGACTCAGGGAGGTCGTAGGCCGAGGTGCTCCCCAACACAACAAGCCGGCCGGTTTTGATCAGCGTGTCTTCCGCAAACGCTTGGACCAATTCCTCAGGCACAGCAGGAAAGCACCACACGACATCGGCGCCGGAAAGAATGTTGTGCCACGTCTCTCGCTTCTGGAGGTCAAACCAAATCCGGTGGGACGCTCGTATCCCGGTCAATCGACTGTCGGGAGACCGGCTGGTAGCGAGAACAGGAAGTCCTCGCTTCCTCGCTTCCGCGTATAGGTATTGACCGGTGTAGCCGGCGCCTAAAATGAGAAGGGGGGTGCGCTGTTGGTCCTCTCGATGCATGATCACCTCTCGTTGGTCGCGTGGTATTGTACCCCAGCGGCAGGGCTTGTCGGGTCCGGCGAGATGAGGTGAAGCAGGCCCCACCGGCATGGTAGGATAGGCGACGCCATGCCGCTCTCGCCATTCCACCCGATCATCGCAGACTGGTTTCGCGCTCGTTTTCACGCGCCGACCGATGTCCAATCCCGCAGTTGGCCGGCGATCCAATCCGGCCGTGATGTCCTGATCGCCGCTCCCACCGGGTCCGGAAAGACCCTCGCCGCCTTTCTCTCCTGTCTCGATTCGCTGTTCAAACGAGCGCTCAGCGGAGAATTGGACGACCGCACGCATGTGCTCTACGTCTCGCCGCTGAAGGCGCTGAGCAATGACGTGCAAAAGAACCTGCAGCAGCCGCTCGCTGAGATCGCCGATGCGGCGCTGGCCGAAGGCCTTTTGATGCCGGAGCTTCGTGTCACGGTCCGCACGGGTGACACGCCGGTGTGGGATCGTCAACAGATGCTGAAGCGGCCGCCCCATATTCTCATCACGACCCCCGAATCCTTGTATCTGCTGCTGACCGCCGAGAAGAGCCGGAAAATCCTGGCCGACGTGCGAACCGTGATTGTCGATGAGATTCATGCCGTGACTCCGAATAAGCGCGGCGCGCATCTGGCCCTGTCGCTTGAGCGCTTGGAGGCTCTCACGACTTCACGTCCGGTGCGGATCGGCTTGTCCGCCACGCAACGTCCGATTGAAACGGTCGCGCAGTTCCTCGTCGGCGAGCGACCTCTGCCGCAGATCATTGACGTCGGACATCGACGAAGCATGGACCTAGCGGTGGAGGTTCCGAAGGACGAGCTGGGCGCGGTGGCAACCAACGCGATCTGGAGTGATATTTACGACCGGCTGGCGGAGCTGGTCGGCGGACACCGATCGACGTTGATCTTTGTCAATACGCGGCGGTTGGCGGAGCGGGTCTCGCATCATTTAGACGAACGGTTGCGGGAGACGCTGGGACCTCATGCCGTCGCGGCGCACCATGGGAGTTTGTCTCGTCAGATTCGGCTGTCCGCCGAGGAACGGCTGAAGACGGGGCAGACCCGCGCCGTGGTGGCCACCGCGTCATTGGAACTCGGCATTGATGTCGGGACCGTGGATCTCGTCTGCCAGATCGGTTCACCGCGAGCCATCGCCGTGTGCCTGCAGCGAGTCGGCCGCTCCGGCCATTGGATCGGCGCGGTCCCGAAGGGACGATTGTTCGCCACGACGCGCGATGAATTGATCGAATGCGCGGCCCTGATCCGAGCCATTCGAGCGGGCGACCTGGATCGGCTGGAGGTCCCGCCGGCGCCGCTCGACATCCTGGCTCAACAGGTCGTGGCCGCGGCCGCCGCACAGGACTGGCGAGAGCAGGACCTGTTTGAGCTGTGCCGCCGCGCGTTTCCTTACCGGAGTCTTGATCGGGACGCATTCGACGCGGTCGTCCTGATGCAATCGGACGGCATCACGACCCGCCGCGGGCGCGGCCGCGCCTATCTGCACCATGACCGCATCAATCGGCGAATTCGCGGGCGGCGCGGAGCGCGATTGGCGGCCATCACGTCGGGCGGCGCGATCCCGGACACCGCCAATTACGCCGTCGTGGCCGAGCCCGACGGGACCGTCGTCGGGTCGGTCGATGAGGACTTCGCGGTCGAAAGCTTGGCCGGCGATATCATCCTCCTCGGCAACTCCTCCTGGAAAATCCGCGGCGTCGAAACGGGCCGGGTTCGGGTCGAGGACGCTCATGGAGCGCCTCCCACCATCCCGTTCTGGCGGGGTGAAGCGCCGTCACGAACGGCCGAGTTGTCGGCGGCAGTCGCCGCGGTGCGGTCACAGATCAGCCGGATTCTGCAAACGACCGGTGGCGCCGAAGCGGGGCCGGTGGTCCGCTGGTTGCAGCATGAATGCGGGCTGGATCGGAGAGGGGCTGAGCAGGCCGCCGCCTATGTTCGAGATGGGCGGTCGGTTCTTGGCGAGGTGCCGACGCAAGAGACCATTATTGCCGAGCGATTTTTTGATGAAGGCGGCGGGATGCAGCTGATTCTGCACGCGCCGTTCGGCGGGCGATTGAACCGGGCCTGGGGCTTGGCGCTGCGCAAGCGATTTTGCACCACCTTTGACTTCGAGCTCCAGGCGGCCGCGACCGACGAAGGCATCGTCATCTCGCTCGGTGAACGTCACAGTTTCCCTCTGGATACGATCTTCGCGTTTCTCCGTGCGGAGACGGTGCGCGACGTGTTGGTTCAGGCCATCCTGGCCGCTCCGATGTTCATGAGTCGCTGGCGATGGAATGCGACCAGGGCGCTGGCCCTGCTCCGCTTTGTGAACGGACGGCGCGTGGCTCCCCAAATCCAGCGTATGCGGGCGGAAGATCTGCTGGGCGCGGTATTCCCTGCCGCGACGGCGTGTCAGGACAACCATAGGGGGGAGCAGGGCCCTGTTGATCCGCCCGATCATCCCTTGGTCAACGAGACGATCCGTGACTGTCTGACGGAGGCGATGGATGTGGATGCACTCAGGGCCCTGCTCCACCGAATCGAGAATGGACAGGTTCGCTGCGTGGCGATCGACACGCCGTCGCCGTCGCCGTTCTGCCATGAGATCCTGAATGCAAATCCTTATGCCTATCTCGATGATGCCCCGCTGGAGGAACGCCGCGCCCGGGCCGTGGAGATGCGCCGCACCTTGCCGCCGGATCTCGCCGGCAACCTAGGCGCGCTGGATACCGAGGCCATCGAGCAGGTGGCGGACGAGGCCTGGCCGGTCGTGCGCGATTCCGACGAGCTGCATGATGCGCTGCTGACGCTGATCTGGGTGCCCGAACGGCACGCGCCGAGGTGGGCTCCGTTTCTTCCGGCCTTACTTGAGACGGGCCGGGCGAAGATGGTGCTCATGAAAAACTCGGAGCATGAGGCGCGCGGGTGGGTTGCGACGGAGCGAGGCGCTTCTGTGGAGATCGTATTTCCTGACGCTCAGTGGAGCCCGGCTCCGGTCGGCGCCGAGCAGGAGGCGCGGCCGGAACGTGAAGAGGCGATCACGGCCATAGTTCAGGGGTGGATGGAAGGCACTGGCCCGACGACGGCTGCCGAGCTGGCTGGAAAGCTTCACTTGAAAATGAACGAGGTCGATGGTGCGCTGCTCCGATTGGAAGCCCAAGGCCAGGTTTTGCGGGGACATTTCAGAGGTAAAGAGATAGAAGGGGTAACAGAGGTAACAGCAAGTCGAACTACAGAATCTTCGACGCCTTATCCCGTACCTCCGACCCCTCATATCGAGTGGTGTGACCGCCGGCTCTTGGCGCGCATTCATCGACTGACGATCGGACGGCTGCGCAAGGAAGTCGAGCCGGTCACCGCGGCGGACTTCATGCGGTTTCTGTTCCAGTGGCAGCATGTGATGCCGGGCGGGCGCCTGCACGGGGAAGCGGGCCTGCTCGAGGTCATTCATCAACTGGCGGGCTTCGAGGCCGCGGCGTCGGCCTGGGAGCGGCATCTCTTGCCGTCACGGCTGGCAAAATACGATCCTGAATTTCTGGACCGGCTCTGCCTCAATGGATCGATCATGTGGGGACGGATCAGCCCTCATCCGCGGGTCGGCTTGTTGGAATCACCATCCGATCAGACGAGCCGGATCGTTCCGACCAGCGTGGCGCCGATGAGTGTCTTTCCTCGAGAGGATGCCGACTGGCTGCTGGGCGTGTTCGACGCGGAACACGGCGGCAGTCCTGTCACCTGGTCGGCCTTGAGCCCCATCGCGCGCGATCTGAAGCGCTATCTTGAGGAACGCGGCGCGAGCTTCTTTGCGGATCTCGTGCGCGGCACCGGCCACCTTCAAGCGGAGGTTGAAAATGGCTTGTGGGAACTGGCGACGGCAGGGCTCGTGACGGCGGATGGATTCGACAGCCTGCGAGCGCTGTTGGACCCACGCCGCCGTCGCGCGCAGGGGCGGGAGCGATTACGGCGGCCGCGTCACGGCGCCGGTCGATGGTCGCTGCTGAGGCAGCCTCGCGCCGGGTCACGTGGAGCAGACGTGTCTTCTCATGAGCAGGTTGCGCGTCTCATGTTGCGCCGCTATGGAGTCGTCTTTCGAGATCTCCTGAGCCGCGAATCGCTGAACACGGCATGGCGTGATCTGCTCGTGCAGTATCGGAGAATGGAGCTCCGTGGCGAGGTTCGCGGCGGCCGTTTTGTCACCGGCTTCACCGGCGAACAGTTCGCGATGCCGGAAGCCGTCGAATCCCTTCGAGCGCTGCGCCGTTCAGGAAGCGAGCCGCAGGCGTCGCAAGAAATCAAAATCTCCGGCGCCGATCCGCTCAATCTCATCGGGATCATCCTGCCGGGCGCCCGTGTCCCTGCTATTCCCTCCAACTACATTATCTTCCGCCATGGTCTTCCCATTCGCCTGGGCACCACCCGGGAAGTGACGCGAGTCGAGCCCCTCTCGCTCGATGGCGAGCGGCAATTGTTATAACGGCTTTTCGTTATTCGACCGGCTCTGACCTGACCGACGGCGGTCTGCATCCAAGGTAAGGAGTCGTGGAGAATCGGCAGGCGCCGGGTTGTTGATTCACTATAGTGAGATCGGAGCGAGGCAGGCAATAGACAAGACCTGACAGCGCGAGCGTCAGCGATGCGGGCTCGGCACCGGCAAACCCTCGATGGCCATGATGCGCAGCGCATTGGTGGTCGAGCAGGGACCCGGCCGAAGCCGGTAATCGAACTTCAGCACGTTCGCTTCCACGGTTTCCTGAAAGTGGGCATTCGTGACC
>JBOHOS010000644.1:0-11471 GCA_050731295.1 Nitrospiraceae bacterium
CATGTAGACCGCGCAGAAATAATCCAGCTCATGGATGATCTGCCGAAAGTCGAATTCGCGATAGCTGTGCTCGACACTGGCGATGAGGTGATGAAGTCTCATGAGAGCCCACCGGTCTAACTCAGGCAACTGTTCAAACGGCACTCGGTTGGCGCCTGGATCAAAATCATACAGATTGCTGAGCATGAAGCGGCATGTGTTCCGAATCTTTCGATAAACTTCGACGAGTTGATTCAGAATGTCCGGGGAGATTCTCAGGTCCTCCCGATAATCCTGCGCAGCCACCCATAGACGTAAGATTTCAGCGCCCGATTGTTTGATGACGTCCTGCGGCGCGACGACGTTACCGGCGGACTTGGACATCTTTTTGCCGGCCCCGTCCACGACAAAGCCATGCGTCAGGACAGTGTCGTACGGCGCGCGGCCATCGGTTGCTACTCCCGCCAGGAGAGCGCTATGGAACCATCCGCGGTGCTGATCTGAGCCTTCCAGATAGAGACCCGCCGGCCACCATCCGCGCGGTTTCAGGACGGCGGCGTAACTGACGCCGGATTCGAACCAGACGTCCAGAATATCGTGTTCTTTTTCAAAGGTCCCGCCGCCACACTTCCGACAGGTCGTGCCCGTCGGCAGAAGTTCGGACGCAGTTTTCTGGAACCACACGTCCGTTCCGTGTTCTGAGACAAGATCGGCAATGTGGCGGATGACGGACGGCTCAGCCAAGACCGCCTTGCACTCGGTACAGGTAAACCCCGGAATCGGCACTCCCCAGACACGCTGGCGGGACACACACCAGTCAGGACGGTTCGTGATCATGCCATGGATACGGTCCTGCCCCCATGAGGGGATCCATTTCACCTGGTCGTCAATTGTTTTGAGCGTCCTCTCACGAAGCTCATTGGTTTCCATCGACACGAACCACTGCTCGGTGGCGCGGAAGATCACCGGGTTTTTACAGCGCCAGCAATGGGGATAGGAGTGGGTGATGGTTCCATGGCCGAGTAGCAGCCCACTCGATTTCAATTTCTCGACGATGGCGGGATTGGCTTTAAAGACGTGTTGACCGGCAAATTCAGGCACCGCGTCAGTGAAACGCCCTGCATTATCAAGAGGCGCCAAAATCTCCAATCGCTCGCCGGGAGAGGCTGATGCGTTATGAGACAGCACGAGCGCATAGTCTTCTTGCCCGTGTCCTGGCGCAATGTGGACGCAGCCGGCGCCCTGATCCAGGGTGACGAAATCGCCGAGCAGAATAGGAGACAATCCTTTGGTCAAAGGACGCTGCGTTTCCAGATTTTCAAACCCTTCTCTCCCCTTCTTCTCGCCGAGGATAGAGTAATCCGAAAGTCCACACGCTTTGGCAACACTGTCCACCAATGGTTTGGCAACGATCAGGACTTCCGCGCCAACCTTCACAAAGGCATACTCGATATCGGGATGCAGGCAGACGGCCTGGTTCGCCGGAAGAGTCCACGGCGTGGTCGTCCAAATCACCACTGAGACGTTTTTCACGTCCTCGGGAAACGGCATATCGAACACGGCGGCGCTTCCCAAGACCTTCGGTGGAGTGACCAGCGGAAATCTCACATAAATCGAGGGAGAGGTATGGTCGTCGTACTCGACCTCGGCCTCGGCCAGCGCGGTCTGATCGGTGGTGCACCAGAGGACGGGCTTCAACCCTTTATAGACACCGCCCGTTTCAACAAACGCACCGAACTCGCGCAGGATCGTCGCCTCGTACGCCGGGTCCATGGTCAGATAGGGATGATTCCAGTCGCCGAGTACGCCCAAGCGGCGAAACTCATCGCGCTGGATCTGGTAATACTTCTCCGCATAGTCCCGGCACAGTTTGCGGATGGCCGGCGTATCGAAATTCTTTTTCTTATCCCCCAGTTCCTTCAATACTTGATGCTCGATCGGCAGGCCGTGGCAGTCCCAGCCGGGGACGTACGGCGCGTGATGCCCGGCCATGGTCTTGGATTTGACGATGACGTCTTTGAGAATCTTGTTGAGGGCGTGACCGATATGGATGCGGCCGTTCGCGTAGGGCGGCCCATCGTGTAACACGTACAGGGGCCGATCTTTGCCCGCCTCCTGGATGCGCTCGTACAGGCGCTCCTGCTCCCACCAAACAAGCAGCTCCGGCTCCCGCTGCGGCAGGTTGGCCTTCATCGGAAAATCGGTTCGGGGTAGATTAAGCGTGGATTTGTAGTCCATAGCGGGTAGCCAGTAGCGAATGGAGAATAGCTCAGGCTTGGCTACCCGCTATTCGCTGCTCGCTGTTTAGCTAACTTCCATCATCCGGTCCAAGGCGACTTTAGCCCAGGCTTTCTCGTCATCCGGCACGACGATGTGGTTCACCACGTGTCCGTCGGCCAGGTTTTCCATCGCCCGGCACAGGTGAGGAGCGTCAATGCGAAACATGGTCGCGCATTGGCAGACGGTGGAGGAAAGGAAGAACACGCGTTTGTCCGGCTGGTCGCGCTTAAGCCGGTTGACCAGATTCAACTCCGTGCCCACCGCCCAAGCCGTCCCCGCCGGCGCCGCACTGACCGTCCTGATGATGAATTCCGTCGAGCCGACCAGATCGGCCTTGTTCACGACATTCTCATGACATTCAGGGTGAACGATCACGTGAATGCCCGCATACTGCTTCCGAAAATAATCGACATGCGCCGGCTGGAACATTTGATGAACGCTGCAGTGCCCCTTCCAGAGGATCAAGCGAGCTTTTCGAATAGCGTCTGGGCTGTTCCCGCCGTTTGGCATGAAGGGGTCCCACACAATCATCTGGTCGCGCGGCATGCCCATCTTGTTGGCAGTGTTCCGTCCGAGATGTTCGTCGGGGAAGAAGAGGATCTTCTCACGCCGCGCCCAGCACCATTCCATCACCGCTCTGGCGTTGGAGGACGTGCACGTAATTCCGCCGTGCTCCCCGCAGAAGGCCTTGAGGATTGCTGCAGAGTTCACATAGACGGCCGGCATGACGGTCTCTTCGACAGGTAAGATCCGTCCGAGGGCTTCCCAACACTGATCGACCTGCTCGATCGCCGCCATGTCGGCCATCGAACAGCCAGCCGCCATATCCGGCAGGATTACAATCTGGTTCGACCGGCTCAAGATGTCGGCGGTCTCGGCCATGAAGTGGACTCCGCAGAACACCACATGCCGCCGCTCGGAATGCTGCGCCGCCAGCTTGGCCAGGAGCAGGGAATCGCCGCGAAAGTCGGCGTGCTCAATCACTTCATCACGCTGGTAGTTGTGGCCCAGGATCATCACCTGATCGCCCAGGGCTTTCTTCGCCGCAGCCGTGCGCCTAAAGAGCTCTGCCGACGTCAGCGTCTGATAATCCGTCAATGGCAATTGTGTGGTGACCAGCGACATCTCAGCCCTACGTTCGGAAAACGATAGTCCTTTCGACGAACCTTAAAAAGATAAGGAGTCATTGTACGACAGCGCAGGGCGCACAATCAATAAACGCTGTTCTGGCGTCATTGAACTACTACGGCGGTGGCCGTAGGATGCCCATTGCTACCCTGCACCCTGAGAAAACGTCCATGCGCCATCTGCTTGTTGCCGTTCTTTGCCGCCCTGCGAGTGGACTTCGGCCAAGCCCTAGCCACCGTGCCGGAGTCGGGAACGTGGCCGCGATCAAACTTCCGCGCGACCGGGCCGGCGACTGATTGACAATCTCGAAAATTGAGGTGTACCATCTCGCTCACAGCTAGGGGAGCCTCTGGACGTTCTCGGAGTCCGATTGACGTCTGACAAGGCTGAGAGCCCAAATGTGGGCAACCCTCAGAACCTGACCTGGATAATGCCAGCGTAGGGAAGCGGACAGACGTCGTCCGATGCGACTTCGGCCGCGCCCTCACTGGTGCGGCTTTTTTGTTTGGGCTAACCGGAGGACCACATGAGTAATCCACATCCCACGCAGGCAACGCCTGGAAACGGGAACGGCAATGGGGTCTCGCCAGCCGAATCAAGACTGACGACGACGCCTCTCCCCTCCTCCCGGAAAATATACGTCGAAGGCTCATCGCCAGGTGTCCGCGTCCCCTTGCGGGAGATCAGCTTGACTCCAACCCGGTCAGCCAACGGAGGCCTAACCTCTGAGAATGATCCGGTCAACGTCTATGACACCTCCGGCCCATACACCGATCCCGCGGTACCGATCGACATTCGTGAAGGCTTGGCCCCGCATCGCCTTCAATGGATCCTGAGTCGCCATGACGTGGAGGAGTTGCCGACTGTTTCTTCCGCCTACGGTCGCATGCGGGCTGCGGACCCCAAGCTGGATACCCTTCGCTTCCGGCATATCCGCAAACCGCTCCGCGCCCAATCCGGAAGGAATGCGACGCAAATGCACTATGCGCGCAAAGGCATCATCACGCCGGAAATGGAATACATCGCCATCCGTGAGAATCAATCCCGCGATCTGGCCCTCTCGCAGGCCTCATCGCCGAACGGCCATGGCGGCGGCGTGGCGCAGCACCCGGGACAGGCGTGGGGCGCGAGTATTCCGATCAAGATTACCCCGGAGTTTGTTCGGGACGAGGTCGCGCGTGGCCGGGCCATCATCCCGGCGAACATCAATCATCCCGAAAGCGAGCCGATGATTATCGGCCGGAACTTCCTAGTGAAGATCAACGCCAATATCGGGAATTCGGCGGTCGCCTCCTCCATTGAAGAGGAAGTGGAAAAGATGATCTGGGCCACCCGATGGGGCGCGGACACGGTCATGGATCTCTCGACGGGCAAAAACATCCATGAAACGCGCGAGTGGATTTTGCGGAACTCGCCGGTCCCGATCGGCACCGTGCCGATTTATCAAGCTCTGGAAAAAGTGAACGGAAAGGCCGAGGAGCTGACCTGGGAGATCTATCGCGACACGTTGATCGAGCAAGCGGAGCAAGGGGTGGATTATTTTACGATCCATGCCGGCGTGCGGCTCCAGTACGTCCCGCTGACCGCGAATCGAATGACCGGCATTGTGTCGCGCGGCGGATCGATCCATGCGAAATGGTGCCTGTCCCACCATCAGGAAAATTTCACCTACACTCATTTCGAAGAAATTTGCGACATCATGAAGACGTATGACGTATCCTTCAGCCTGGGGGATGGCCTTCGTCCAGGCTCCATCGCCGACGCGAACGACGCCGCGCAGTTCGGCGAATTGGAAACCCTGGGCGAGCTGACCAGGATCGCGTGGAGACACGACGTCCAGGTCATGATCGAAGGGCCGGGACACGTTCCCATGCATCTTATTCGGGTCAACATGGATAAACAGCTCAAAGAATGCGACGAAGCGCCGTTCTACACGTTGGGTCCGCTGACGACCGATATTGCGCCGGGCTATGATCACATCACCTCCGGCATCGGCGCCGCCATGATCGGGTGGTACGGCTGCGCCATGCTCTGCTATGTGACGCCCAAAGAGCACTTGGGCCTTCCGAACAAGGAGGATGTGAAGACCGGCGTGATCACTTATAAGATCGCGGCGCACGCGGCCGACCTCGCGAAGGGGCATCCCGGCGCGCAGGCCAGAGACAATGCCCTCTCCAAGGCCCGGTTCGAATTCCGATGGGAAGATCAATTCAACCTGTCGTTGGACCCCGACACGGCGCGAACCTTTCACGATGCGACCTTGCCGGACCATGCAGCAAAAGTCGCTCATTTCTGTTCGATGTGCGGCCCGCATTTCTGCTCGATGAAGATCACGCAGGATGTTCGTGACTACGCGGCAAAAAAGCAACTAGATGAACAGCGGGCGCTGGAAGTCGGGATGCAAGAAAAGTCTGAGGAATTCAGAAAATCCGGCTCTGAAATTTATCTATGAGATTTCTAGCGCAGGCTGCTCAAAAAGGCGATCCAACAAGGCCGCAGCCAAAGGAAGCACCGGAGGCGTACCCTCTGTTCACCCGCCCAACCCAGAGCCGGCCGGGTCCGGCGTCTTCCCATGGGTACGTTGAGGAAATAATAATGCGACTATCCAGCGAAGCTGGATATAGGAGATACGCAGGTGGGAGGGTGAAATAGGCCTTTTTCAGCAGCTGCTGAGTCAGGAGCGACCATGTCTAGACCCAAACCTTCTCCATTAAGAGAACGCGACATCACCCGGCAGATCGCGCGGGAGTACTATCGCGAATTCGATCAGCTCATCGAAAGCGATGTGATCATCGTCGGGGCCGGGCCATCCGGTCTCGTCTGCGCCCGCGATCTGGCGACGACGGGATTCCGCACCCTGATCGTCGAGCAGGCGCTGGCATTGGGAGGCGGGTTCTGGTCAGGCGGCTACCTCATGAACAAGGCGACCATCTGCGACCCGGCCCAGAACATTCTCGAGGAACTCGGGGTGCCGTGCAAACAGGTGAAGGACTGCGAAGGGATGTACATCGTCGATCCGCCTCATGCCACCGGGGCGTTGATCGCCAGCGCTTACAAGGCCGGGGCGAAAGTCCTGAATCTGACGCGAGTCGTTGACCTCGTTCTCCGTCGGGACGGTATTTTGGAAGGCGTGGTCGTGAACAATACGACAGCCGAGACGGCGGGACACGACGTGGTGCACGTCGATCCGATCGCGCTGGAGAGTAAGATCGTGGTGGACGCCACCGGGCATGATGCGGTCGTCGTGGACCTGCTGCATCGGCGGAACCTGTACCGGGCGGTGCCGGGCAACGGCGCCATGTGGGTCTCGCGTTCCGAAGAAGACGTGATGGAGCACACGGGCGAGGTCTATCCCAATTGCTTTGTGATCGGACTGGCCGTCTCCGCGGTACACGGGACGCCGCGCATGGGACCGGCGTTCGGATCGATGCTGCTATCGGGACGCTACGGCGCGGAGTTGATTAAAAAGAAGTTGAAACAAGAATAGACTGGGGATCACCGACGCCCAAGCCTTGCAGGCTGCTCAAAAAGGCCAGCCAGCAAGGCCGCAGGGAGTTTGGACGCCGAGGCGTACAGATGAGTACGTTGAGGCGACCGAACGACCGAGAACGAAGCTGGGGGTCTTTTTCAGCAGGCTGGCATGGATATTCAAGACTTTTTGATTCAGGGCGAAGGCAGTGAAGAAGCCAAGAAAGAGGCGTGGCATTTTTTTCAGCAGGCCTATGAGCGACAGATGAAAGGCGAGCTCGAGGAAGCCGCGAATCTTTACAAACGCTCGATCGACCTGCATCCCACGGCCGAGGCTTATACGTTTCTCGGATGGACCTATAGCTTCATGGGGAAACTCGACGAGGCCATCGAGGAATGCCACCATGCTATCCGGGTCGATCCGGATTTCGGCAACCCTTACAATGATATCGGGGCATATCTCATTGAAAAGGGCGAGTTCGATGAAGCCATTCCGTGGTTTGAGAAAGCCATGCACGCCAGGCGATATGAAAGTCCGGCGTTCCCACACCTGAATCTCGGCCGCGTCTATGAACGCAAGGGCCGGTGGTCGCAGGCTATCGACTCGTACAAGAAAGCCTTGGTCCTCAACCCGAACTATGCTCTAGCCAAGAAGGCGCTGGGGCGGGTCATCAGTATGCTGAACTAGCGGGCGCTCTGGAGTTCGACATGGAGCAAAAAAAGCACATGGTGCTGGTGGCCGTCAGCGATATTTTTTTCTACACCAAAATCCGTGACGCGTTACGTTCGACTGACTATGCGCTGGAACGCGCGCGCGTTCAGGACGAGGTGCCGGGAAAAGCCAAGACGCATCATCCGTCCGCCCTGATCCTGAACATGAACGACGAGAAGCTGGACGCCTTCAAAGCGCTCGAGGAGATCAACGGCAACGATGGGGCCCGGCGAGTCCCCGTACTGGCGTTTGCCAATCACGAAGAGGTGGACACGTGGCGGCGAGCCAAAGAATTAGGAGTGACCAAGATCGTCTCGCGCAACGAGTTTTCTTCGCGGACCAAGGACCTGATTGACGAAGTGATCGCGCTTAATCCCGCGTCTAGCTGACGAGCTTTTTTGCAGATTCTATGAAACAGCTACGGCTTCACGAACAGCATCTTAAGCAGGGCGCGACGTTCCTGGAGAGCCACGGATGGGAAGTGCCGGCGCACTACGGCAATCCCACCATGGAGCACACGGCCGTACGCCACCACGTCGGCGTCGCGGATCTCTCGCATCGCGGCAAACTTCGCGTCACGGGAGAGGATCGCGTCAAATGGCTTCAAAGTCTGATCAGTAACGACATCCTCCCGTTGGAGCCCGGTCATGGAATTTATTCGGGCCTGCTCACCCACAAGGGCAAGATGCTGTCGTATTTTCGTATCTACGCGCACCCTGACCTGCTGATGCTGGAAGACGTCGGCGACATCGGCGACACGACATTTCAAGCCTTGCGGAAATTTCTTCTCTACGGCACGAAAGCCAAAATCGAGAATTGCGGCGAAACCTGGGGCCTGCTTCTGGTGAGCGGTCCGAAAGCCACGGCCCTGATCACAGACTCATTCGGGATCGACATCGGCCACCTGCAACCCCTTGCTTTCGTGACGCACGAGATCGGCGGCCACCAAGCCCTGTTGGTTCGAACGGAGGAGACCGGCGAGAGCGATATTGAAATTCTGCTTCCGGCGGACGCGCTCCCCAGCGCGTGGGAACGCCTGTGGACCGCGGGTGAGCCGATGGGGCTGAAGCCGTTCGGGACCGAGGCCCATGAGATCCTTCGCCTCGAGGCGGGGCTGCCTAGAGCCGGCGTCGAACTGACGGAGGAGATCGTCCCTCCCGAGGCGAATCTGGAAGGAAAAGCGTTCAGCCTCTCCAAGGGATGTTATCCCGGCCAGGAGGTCGTCGCCCGGATGGATACGTATGGAAGCGTCCGCCGGCGTTTAGTAGGGTTGGCGCTTAAGGATCAGGCGCTTCCTGTCAAAGGCGACAAGCTCTTCAGCGGGGACCGCGAAGTCGGGTGGGTCAGCAGCGCCGTCCACTCCCCGTCTTTGGGACATCCCATTGCTTTAGGATTTCCTTTGCGCGATTTTGCGACCCCCGGCACATCGTTGACCGTCGAGATAGACGGGCAACGGCACGAGGCGACGGTCAAGGCCCTGCCACTCTACAGCTCCGTGTCATAAGCCGCTACCGCTCCGGATGGCGCGCCGTCGAGACGGCGTCTGCAAACGCGAGCAGGCTCTTGCGCTCTTCGTCGTTGAGCGCCAGCAAGAGATGGGTCTCATCGGCATGCATGAGCCTCAGGCTCAGGAAAGGCTCTTCCTGGCGCTTCTCCCGATTCTCCCAGACCGCATCGATCATCTGGATCTTGTCCAGATCGCTCGCCGAGAGGACATCGTAACGAAAATACGAATCGCCGACTACGATGTCATAGAGCACCTTGCCGGCCGTGAGCGCCAGCACATTAAAACGGCCCTGCTCTTCGTATCCCTCCGGCAAAAATCGATTAAGGTGAAGGAACGCCACCTTTCGATCACCCAGCGCCGATTTGACCTGTGTCTGAAGAGCGGCATAATCGATCTGCAGGGCGCGCTCATCCGGGCCCGTCGCCGCCGCCGCCGCCGTTTCAATCTGTTTGAAGACTTCCGCTACTGACATGAGACCTGCCATATCCTTCTCCTTCGTTAGCCAAAACGTGACACATCACTGACGCCCGACGAGCGTCGCGACAATAGGTCGCTACCGTACCTGCGGACTGTGACCTATTGCAAGGGGTTATTGGACTGCTGACGGTCAGCAGGAAATGTCTGTTCGAAGCGGGTCTCGCCCCTGTCATCGATAATCGCCAGGCGCAGGGCGGCGCTGTCGACCGTGACCGCGCCGAAGTTGGAAAATCCTCCTTCACTGTAGAGAGTGGTGGGTCTCAAATCCGGATTGGGTGGAACCGGCCGGCCATGTCCCGCGGAGAGCGGCCCGCAGATAAACTCATGGAAGTCTGAGACGCCGTCTCCGTCCGGATCATAGGCATTCACTTGCGCGTAGTGGACGTCTCCCGCCAACCAGACAACGTTCCGAATCCGGCGCGCAAGAACCGCCTGCACGATCATGCCGAGTTCCGTTTGGAATCCCGTTCCGTCGCCGCCACGAGCCCAACTGTCGTTGCCGGGCACCTCCAACGTCCCGCCCTTTTGATTCGAAAGCGGCACGCTGGTGACGATCGCTTTCCACGTCGCCGTCGATTGCGCCAATCCGTCCAATAACCAATCTCGCTGCGCCGATCCCAGCATGGTCTTTTCAGGACCATCCTTCTCGGCATTGGAACTGCGATACTGCCGGGTATCGAGCAGAAAGATCTCCAGATCGGCGCCCCGCCTGAACTTCCGATAGAGCCTGAACGGCTCCTGTGGCGGCGTCCGGATGGGCCAATACTCGAGGAGCGCCTGTCGGCCGACCGGCATCAACGGTTCGCGCGGACCGGAAAAGTTATTCCGAACTTCATGGTCATCCCACATCGCATACACGGGAACCGCAGCCAGGAACCGCTGGAGCGGGGGGTCCTCACGCTGATAGCGGTGCTTCGCCCGGTATTCGTCCAGTGACGTGGCCATGAAATCGCCGCCCGCAATATTGGGGGGCGACGGGCAGAGATTATCACTATAGATAAGGTCCCCAAGGAGAATGGCGAAAGACGGATCGCGCCGCAGCATCTGATCAAAAATGGCATACCCGGCGCCGGGACGGCGGCATCGTTGCTGCCCTCCCAGATCGCCGCTCCAGAGAAACGTTTGGGGCGAGGCTCGCTCATCGGACGGCGCGGTCACAAAGGTTCCGCGCGACGAATCGGTAAAAGGCGCGCTGCGAAGGTCCTGTCCATTGCCCATCACAATGCGGTAGTCATAGCGCGTTCCCGGGGTCAGTTCATCCACAGGAACCGAGGCGGTGAAATCGTGTTCCTGTGTCGTGTGGACGACAGTCGATCGAGCGGCCGGCTCTCCCTCTGCCGCCCATTCCAGGCGTGCTGCGGACGGGCCTCCCGTTCGGAACCAAATCACCGCGGATCGACTGGCCACGTCACCTGCCGCGAGCCCCTGAACCGACGCCATGTCGGCGTGATGATCCTCCTGAGCGAAGGGACTCCCAGCGGGAAGACCGGCTTTAGAGGCGGGTGCGCACTGAGACAACGCGAGAGCCAGAAGAACGATGAAAGCCAACTGGCTCGTTCTGGTTCGATCCATGTCCTGACGTTCCTTACCGGAAATTCGACGGTTCCGTCAAGCCATGGCATTCACGGATCTCCAAACCCCTTGCAACTGCCCCGATACCTCCGGCATACTTTTTCGGGCGGCTTGAATTCCGGACAATAGATACAATGGAAGGACCCTATGAGCGAGCACGGGTGTCTGATTGAAGGATGTCTGAAAAAAGCCTATGCGCCGGGCGGGACAGGATCGCTGTGCAAAGAGCATTTTCTACATTTTGTGACGTGGCGACGCAGAAAGGGTCCAACGATGTTTCAAAAATACGCCGCCATGACGATGGACGAGCGCGATGTGATCTTAAATGAATGGCGCAAGAGCATCAAC
>JBOHOS010000645.1:0-2019 GCA_050731295.1 Nitrospiraceae bacterium
GTGGAGAACATCGACGCCATCACCGCCATACAGGTGGTCATTCTCGCTGCCACCATCCAGCACATCATCGCCTTCGTCACCATAGAGCCGGTCAATGCCGGTGCCTCCTGCCAGCGTGTCATTTCCCAGATGCGCCAAAAGCAGATCATCTCCGGCGCCACCGTCCGCCACATCGTCGCCTTCTTCACCCGAAAGCACGTCATTGTTCGCGCCCCCGTAGAGCACATCATGACCGGCCAGCCCATGCAATTCATCATCCCCGTCGCCGCCATCCAGGTAGTCATCGGCCGTGTACGTCCCTTGTGCACGGCCGGTCGTGTCGCCGTAGAGGACGTCGCTGCCGAGACCACCGTAGAGCAAGTCGTTGCCCCACCCGCCGTTCAAAGTGTCGTCACCGTCTCCGCCATCGAGATGGTCGTTTCCTTGCGTGACATCAGCCGCATCGTTATCCCCCGCGAGAAAGTCATTGCCGAGACCGCCATACAGGCGGTCATCGGCGCTATTCCCGAACAGCGTGTCGTTACCGGCCCCGCCGAAGAGTTGATCATTGTTCGTGCCGGCGAACGCCGTATCATTCCCTGCACCAAGATTGACCACTAGATTACCCGCTTGCCCACCTGAAACGAACACATCATCGGTATCGCCAAACGTGAACGGAAGGTCTGAAAGGCCGTTCGCGTACGACGCTTCATCGATAAGACGAATTCCAAAGTCACCGCTTTGGAAGTTTTCATTGAGGATCAGTGTGTCATTGACGATGAGGTCTCCATTGGCAAGCACAAAGATCAGGGTTCCATCTGCACTCGTATAAGTATTCGTCGCATCACCGTTTTTATGGATGCCCGCTTGTAAGAGCTTCTGATCAAAAAGAACCGCATTCGTCCCCCAAAAATCCTCAATGCGGTCCGTCCCATCACCCGTGTTGTAAATATAGGTGTCGAATCCGGCACCTCCTTTAAGCAGGTCGTCATCTTCCCCACCACTCAGGATGTCATTGCCCTGACCGCCTTCGAGGTAATCGTCACCGCTCAGACCTTGTAGAACATCATGCCCTCCACCGCCATAGAGACGGTCATCATCATCTTTGCCCAACACGACCTCGCTGCTATCTCCTCCAAAAATAACTTCAGCCCCAGCAAGGATAGGTGCAATCTCATACCCGCTCATCGCATCTTGATAATGAATCCCGGTAACGCCGGCCTCGCTATTAGCCAGGTTAAGGTCGATCTTTTTTGCCAAGAAAAGAGCGCGGTCAATTAAATACTCATGGGTCAGCGTGCCGGTGCCGTCGACGGAATTAAACCGATCCAGCTCACCATCTGTGTTATGACGATCGTAATCTGCTCCCAATACCACAAAAGGATTCAATTCCCGTAACGCATACCGATAGGCAATCTCTGCCTCCGCCTGGTTAGACACATCCTGAGGCAACATCCCCACGAGGCTCACTATCTGAGCTCCATTCGGAATCACCTGCCCCTTCACCTGTTCGAGATTGGCATAGAACTGATTCCGAAACTCAGGCTGTCCAAAATCTCCGGTCTGTCGGCCAAACCTGGTCGGCTCGACATTCCCCAAAAATACCTTGCGCAGCGCGTCCAGCGCATTCTCCAGTGAATTGCCTTCGGCAATGCCAGATGACGCGATAAAACCAGACCCGCGCTGATTGGAGGAGACGGAAAAAATCTGTTCGATCGTCGCCTGCGTGACGTTGTTATCCACCGTCTGAAACAGATCCATCAGCGCCAGCGAATCCACCATGAGAATCAGACTATGGGTCGTCCCGAAATCCCCGTTTGTTCCAAAGAAGCCGCCAAACCCGTCAAGATTCGGTTGATCTTCGATGAACACCGAGGTCGCTGGTCCATGCACGCCCGAGTTGGCCACCCACTCCTGATCCCCATGATCCGCTCGGCCATACAATTGTGTGATCTTCTGAAAGGCTGGATCGGCGCCGACTTCTCCTGGCGCGGGGAGTGTGAGCGGGTTCACCCCCGTGGTCCCGTATTGGCTCAACAC
>JBOHOS010000646.1:0-1938 GCA_050731295.1 Nitrospiraceae bacterium
GAATAATCCGTCTGGCGCCGAAGTGCTTCGCATAGCGATCGGCATCCGCCACATCGTCTTCGTGCGTCAGAAAAATGGAATGGATACCGCCCCATTCCTCGAAGGTCTTGACCAAGCGCCGGATGTAGCGCGGTGAATCGATCAGCCAATTGCCTGCCGGTCGCCGAATCACATAGCTGTTCGCGCCGAACGATTTTTCCGAATTGAACCCGTTGTAGTAGACCGGCCCATCGATGTGAAGGGGAAATCCCTCAGCAGCGATGTCCAACGCCGCCTTGTCGCCCAACACGGCGCCGATGGAGCCCACCGGGCAGGCCAACAGCGCTTGATAGGCGTGAATAAGTTCGCCATGGCCGGTCGGCTGATGGGCCACGCAGGAATAGTCTTCTTTCTCCGAAAACGTGGCCGGGGCCAATTGCCGGCATGTGTCGCAATTGATGCAGGTGGAATCGACAAAAAAATTGCCGTCGACATTGGTCGAGAGTCGCTTCGTCGCATTCGCCATGAGCGGCCTCCATGAACGGCTTTATCTTACCCTGGTCGCCAGCCCACAATCCACTTTGGTAGAATGAAGGGATGGAGCAGGCGTTTCGCTTTCATGATCCGGCAGGACATTCCGTGGCGGCTATCCTGTCCACGCCGTCACAGGCGACCGATCGGCTCGCCGTCCTCTGCCATGGATTTCTTTCCAACAAGAACAGCAGCACCAATAAGGCGCTGACCCGTCTGCTGAACGACCAAGGCATCGCGACGCTCCGGTTTGATTTTTTCGGCCAAGGCGAGAGTGAAGGCCCGTTCGAAGGCATTACGGTGGACCTCGCGCTGGGGCAGGTCTTGGCGGCATTGGATGTCGCCAGGTCGAAGGGCTATCGCCGGTTGGGACTGATCGGGTCGAGCTTCGGCGGACTGGTCTCGATCTTGGCGGCATCCAAACGTCCCGATGTTTCGGCCCTCGGCTTGAAATGCCCCGTTGCCGACTTCCCGGAAGTGCTTCGGCTGGAGTTCGGTCAGGCCGGAATGGATCGATGGAGACAGCGAAACGAAATTCCGGATGTAACCGGCGGCACACGACCGGTCCGGCTCCCATTCGCCTTCTATGAAAACTGTTTGGGCTACGATGCCTACAAAGCCGCAGGAACCATCACCGTCCCCGTTCTCATCGTGCAAGGCGACTGTGACGACCTGGTGCCACTCCACCAAAGCCGCCGCTTATGGGAGGCGGTCGCCGTCGAGAAGGATCTCAAGATCCTCAACGGCGCCGACCATGGGTTTACAAAGGCGGACGATTTTCGCACAATGACGACGGTCTTGGTCGAGTGGATGATCAACCATCTGGGCAAATAGCCCGATCGACAGGATGTGAGGAGTCGTCCATGCCGGAGATTCTGCGCGAAGAACAAGTGGAAGTCTTGAAAGTTCTCTACCCTTGGTACAAGGAGGAGATCTTCCGGCGACGGGAGCAAATGATGCGGCTGACGGCCTTTGCCAGCGCCTTTCTCGTCCTGCTGCTCGTCACAATGCTGGCCGTCCCCGCCAGACCGAGCCCTGATTTTACGACCGCTCTTTTTGCCATCACCGGTGTCGCCCTCTTCTCGGCCGTCTTCGCGTATCTCATCCTTCAGCAACGCAGTCGCCACCGCATGGCCAAACAGGCCTTGATCGAGATCGAGCGCGTGCTGGGATTGTATGATGAAGGGCTCTATCTAGAGGGCAAGGCGCTGTATCCGGAAGATTGGAAAACAGACTGGCTCCGCGACCGCAGCGTCACGATCTATCTGGCCGTGTTGGCGACCCTGACGGTGCTGGTCATCGCGGCCGTGCTGCTACGACCGTAGCTACAGTATAGTACTAGCCCGAGCCTGCAGGTTCCTTGTTCCCAACGCCCCAGAGTTGCTTCAGTACCTTGTACAAGTTGGCAGTAGCCGCGCCGTCCCATCC
>JBOHOS010000647.1:0-5235 GCA_050731295.1 Nitrospiraceae bacterium
GCTCAAGAGAAAATACCAACTCTCTGGGGACGACCCCTACCGATTCACTATTTATGAGCGTGAGTTTCCGCTGTCGGAGAAACTTACTGCAGCTCTGGAGCAGAAAGAATTTGATCCGCGGCTTGGATGCATTGCCGATGGACAGGGACACGGTTGATGAGTCCGATTGAGGGAGAAGGAATATTCCATGCGACATCCGCTGTTAATCGATACTGAAACATTGGAGCAGAATTTGGGTCGAGCCGGATTGGTGGTGATTGACGTCCGCGGCAGGGCGGCTTATGAATTCGGAGGCCATGTCCCAGGAGCGGTCCATGCGACATGGCATGAGTTCAGCGATCCCAACGCTGTCGCCAAGGGCTTGCTCGATCCCAACCTCGACCGGATTGAGCACAAGATCCAGGCGCTGGGCATCAACCATGATAGTGATGTGGTGATTTACTCGAATCCGTTCGATAATTGGGGGGATGAAGGTCGAATGTTCTGGATGCTGGAGTACTTAGGACTCCAGAACCTGCGGATACTCGACGGGGGCTGGGTGAAATGGGTCGCTGAAAAACGGCGGTACGAGCATGGAGTCGTCCGCGTCGAACAGGGGAACGTCAAAGCCTCGCCGAATCCTGACCTCATTGTCTTTAAGGATGAGCTCAAGAAACTGGTCAAACGCCCCCACCCGGAGAGTATTCTGGCTGATGCTCGAAGCCTGGAGGAGTATGTCGGCAAAGAGATTGCCGGAATCCCACGCCCCGGCCATATTCCTTCCGCTGTCAATGTGCCCTGGAATGCCTTTTTGAATTCCGATGCAACGATCAAAGATAGTGAGGCGCTGAAGGCCGGTTTGGAGGACAAAGGCCTTCAAAATGGCAAGGAAATTATCTGCTATTGCACGGGCGGAGTCCGTTCATCGTGGCTCTACTTCATCTTAAAAGTCGCCGGTTATACCAAAGTGAGGAATTACCCCGGTTCATGGTGGGAATGGAGCCGCGATTTTGCTGCGCCGGTTGAGACCGATACGAAATTGCTTCACAGAATCATTGGGCAGGATGAGCCGAGACCATCGTAAGGACAGCGAGGTCCCTTGACACTCAAAAAAATCACATGCTATCGTGGCCTAGGTGTTATCTTGGAAGGACTATCCACCGTTTCATCTACCGAACCCCAAACAGAATCTTAAGGAGGTCTGCGATGGGCAAAAAATTTCTTCTCGGCGCGGTTGGAATGGGTACAGCAGCCGGACTATTGAGCCTGGCATTTCTGAGTACCCCTGCGCTGGCGGGGGGGAACAAGCATGTCTCTGAGGCGGTCGAGCACGCCAAGGAAGCCGTGGATCACGGAAAGCAGGGGCATGCCGACGTGCTGGTGAAGCATGCGGAAGGCGCCTTGAAGCATGCGCAGGCGGCACAGAAGGATATGAAGAACCCGCATCTCGATGAAGGGGTCAAGGGATTGAAAGATGCGGTGGAGCACGGGAAGGCCGGTCATGCGGACGTAGCAACGAAAGCCGCCGAAGGGGCGGTGATGCATCTGTCTGAAGTGAAATAAACAGACCGGAAAATATGGGATGACAAAACGGGCAGGGAGCTCCTGCCCGTTTTTTTGTTTGGCGTCCATCATGCGTGTCGGGTTTTTTCAGTTCAATCCGGTGTTCGGCGAAGTCACACGCAATGTGGACATCGTCGTATCCCGTCTCGCTCAGGAGCACTGCGATCTCATGGTCCTGCCGGAACTGTTCGCGTCGGGCTACCAATTTACTTCCAAACAGGAAGTAGAAACATTGGCCGAGGAGATTCCCAACGGCCAGACGACACAACGACTCATCGAAGCGGCGCGCGACAACAGGATGTATGTCGTGGCGGGGCTGCCGGAGCGAGGACGATCGTGCTTATACAATTCTGCCGTTCTGGTCGGTCCGCAGGGCGTACAGGGCGTGTATCGAAAAACGCATCTGTTTTACGAGGAGACCCTATTTTTTGCGCCTGGAGATACGGGCTTTCAGGTGTGGGATATCGGACATGCCAAGGTCGGGATGATGATTTGTTTCGATTGGTTCTATCCGGAAGCAGCCCGAACGCTGGCATTGAACGGTGCCGACATTCTCTGTCATCCTTCAAATCTTGTCCTCCCGCATTGTCCTGATGCGATGATCACTCGGTGTTTGGAGAATCGAATCTTTGCGATCACCGCGAACCGGATTGGTGCGGAACAACGGGGCGGAAAAGATCGCCTGACGTATATCGGCAAAAGCGAGATCGTATCACCGCGCGGTCGAGTGCTCCATCGGGCGTCTTCCGATCGGGAAGATCTTGTGATCATCGAGATCGATCCTGCCGAAGCTCGTGATAAGTCTTTGAATGCTTACAATGATCTGCTGAAAGACCGCAGAGCGCACCTCTACCATTCATAAGAATCAACGGCCATGAGCAGGCTCTCCATCCCTTGCACGCCTCTCTCCAACGCGGTAGCATGAAGCCGATGGACACGTCACTCGTCAAAGGGATTTTTCTGGTCGCCTCGCCCGCGTTGCGCGATCCGAATTTCAGACAAACCGTGGTCCTGCTCTGCGAGCATGGCGCGGAAGGCGCGCTGGGCGTCGTCGTGAACCGGCCCACCGCCATGCTGGTGTCCGAGGCGCTGCCGCAGGTCCCAGTGATCGAGGGGCAGCATCATGTTCTCTTTGCCGGTGGGCCGGTGCAGCCCAGCCATGTGTTGATTCTCTATCGTCTCAGCCAGGAGCCCACCGACACGCATCATGTGTTCGATGGCGTGTATTTGGGCGGGAATATGGAAGCCCTCGAGCGGGTTCTCGAGATGCCTTCCGAATCCGAGTTCTTCAGAGCGTACGTGGGATATTCCGGCTGGGGAGCGGGCCAACTTGAAAATGAGATGAAGACGAAATCGTGGATTACCTTGCCGGCGGATCCCGCCGTCGTATTTCAGAAAGAGCCATCGCAAATCTGGCCCGATATCATGAAATCACTCGGCCGACCCTATGACCTCTATGCCGAGATGCCGCCCGATCCAAATCTGAACTGACCACTCTCGACAAGATAATGACTCTAGACCGCTGATTGAGGTTTCTCCTGCAGCGACGCACGCCACCTGCTCTGCCGTTGTTCCCTCAGTCTTGTGATGCAGCGAAGGCCAGTCCTAGGAAACGATTGATCATCGAAGGGCACTGTGACGAGCGCGGTTCGGTGGGCTACAACCTTGTGTTGGGGGAGAAGAGAGCCAAGGCCGTCAAAAACATTCTGATGATCCTGGGGGTGGACGATACTCGGGTGAAGATAGTGTCCTATGCGCTTCGTATGCCATCCTCTTCATTTCGGGTGCGCTACTCCTCCAGACCGAGGCGAATCACCCAAGACCCCAAGCACCTTCCACCGCAAGCCCCTCTTCTGATGAAGAGGACCGGCTTCCGAAAGACATTCGTCCTCGGCCGGTGCGTCCGACGTGCCCTCCTGGTATGGTCGGTTCCTGCTGATTAGGATGCCGAAAAAGACCACCAACTTCTTATCTCCTATGTCCGGCTTTGCTGGATAGTCGCATGACCATGCGCATTCTCAACGTAGCCTTGGGAAAAGAGCCGGTCTCGGACGGCTCAGGGTTGGGCGGGTGAGAATGTGGCTGCGCTTCCGGTTCTTTCGAGGCTGTGGCCTCGTTGGATGGTCTCTTTGAGCAGCCTCTTAAGCGTCGGAGAGTAAAGGACGCAAGAACCGTCCGGTATGTGACTTCTCCACTCGCGCGATTTGCTCGGGCCGGCCTTCAGCTACAATCCGACCGCCATTCTCACCGCCCTCCGGCCCCAGATCGATCACCCAATCCGCCGTCTTGATCACATCCACGTTGTGTTCGACCAACACCACCGTATTGCCGGCATCCACCAGCTTGCCAAGAACGGCGAGCAGTTTCTTGATGTCGTCGAGGTGAAGACCCGTCGTCGGCTCGTCCAGCACATACAACAGATCGCGTGCTCCATGAGCCTTGAGTTCAGCGGCGATCTTCAACCGCTGCGCCTCTCCGCCGGACAGGGTCGTCGCAGGCTGGCCAAGGCGAAGGTAGCCGAGTCCGATCGATATGAGAAGATGGAGTTTCTCTCCGACTACCGTGCTCAAGCCGGAAAAGAACGATTGCGCCTCATGCACGGTCATCCCCAACACATCATCAATGGTTTTCCCGCGGAGTCGAACTCCCAGCACGCGATCGTTGAATCGGCGGCCTTCACACGCATCGCAGGTGACATACAGATCTTCAAAGAAGTACATCTCGAGTTTTAGATAACCGGTTCCCTGACATCGCTCGCAGCGTCCTCCTGACGTATTGAACGAAAAGTGCGCGGGAGTCAGCTCATTTCTTCGTGCTTCGGGCAGAGCGGCAAATAGTCTGCGGACGTCATCGAAGGCTCTTAAGTATGTGACCGGATTGGATCGCGGGGTTCGTCCGATCGGAGACTGGTCGATCAAGCGCACGCCGCGCACATGCTCTAAGCCTTTAATGGCCTGAAAACGACCCATCCGCAGCGACTCCGTACGGAAGGCTCGAGCGACAGCGCGATAGACCGTGTCTTCTACCAGCGTGCTCTTGCCGGAGCCGGAGACGCCGGTCACGCAGATCAGCATGCCGAGGGGAAAGCGGACCGTGAGATCCTTCAGGTTGTGTTCACGCGCGCCGGCCACCATGAGGAATTGACCGTTTCCCTTCCGCCGAGTCTTCGGGATGGGAATGACCTCTTCACCTCGCAGGTAACGAGCGGTCAGCGAGTGCGGGCTCGTCATGAATTGCTCCCGTGGAGCCTCGCACACCACCGCTCCACCCTCCTCTCCGGACCGTGGCCCAAGTTCCACCACATGGTCCGCAGCCAGGATCATCTGCCGGTCATGTTCCACGACCACTACCGTGTTCCCGGCCTCCGCCAAGTCTCTCAGGATGGCGGCGAGCATGGCGGTATCGCGGGCGTGAAGACCGATGGTCGGCTCATCCAACACATACAGCGTGCCGACCAGCCGCGCTCCCAACTGATTCGCGAGCGTGATCCGCTGCGCTTCTCCGCCGGACAGGGTGCGGGTTTGCCGCGACAGCGTGAGATAGCCGAGGCCGACGCGGCGGAGGAAGCCGAGTTTCATCCGAAGCTGGCGCAAGATATCATGCGCCACCCGCCCTTCGTAATCCGACAACTTCAAGTCATCCAACCATCGGATAGTCTCGTCGATCGCCCAGCTGGAAACCTGATGAACATCG
>JBOHOS010000648.1:0-1934 GCA_050731295.1 Nitrospiraceae bacterium
TTCGCACACTGCACTCCGGCAAACCCGCCGCCCACGATGACGATTCTTGAAGCCATAGATCTCCACAGCGGAAGGGTTGATGCTGGAGAAAGGTTTAGCTCTCTTCTCAGGAGCGGGTCAATCACTAAAGCTAGTGCGAGGGATAGTCACAGACGAACCGTCGCGAGTAAATGGGGTCCTCCCAATCTATGGAAGTCGGTCAACCGGGGTTTGCAGAGCAGTTCCGATCTATGCGGGGCAGGGCAGCGGCGAAGCCAATCCAATGGAGCGATGGGTTAGATGGTGTCCAGAAAGTATTCTCAATCTTTCTGTGGTCTTGCTACTGTCTTTCTCGGCTCCGGCTCTTCGTAAGGAGTCCCCGTCACTCGCGACTCATAGTATCGAGCACACTGAGCCAAGAACTCATCTCGCACGGGTAAGGTTTTGTGAGGATACGTAGCCTGTGCGTCGAGCAGTTTCCAAAGCTCCACGTCATTTATCCAACAGAGCTCATGTCCCTTCTTGCTTTGGTGAGTCTTGATGCCTCTTCGGAGTCTTATCACCTCCGCCGCCAACGCTGCGACCGTTTCGTTGTCGCTTTCCACGTAGGATCTCAGTTGATCGTCGGTGACATGCATGACAACCTCCAATAGAGATCTCAGGAATCATTAGCCGAGGCGATCGAGGACTGCACGGCCCCTGCGGGACAGCCGGTAGCCCGGCATAAGGCTCTCGGTGAGCCCAAGTTCCTTGAGTTTGCGCACATTGACCTTGAGCCGCTCTTTGGTCATTACTTTCGGTTGTACGTGATTTCCATCATCTTCATTTCCTTGCCGCTTGGGTGCCGTACATTTCAAAAATCTCGGTGTTGTTGTCCACGATCTTGGTCACGCCACGGAGTTTCATGTGACCTTCTATGGGATCGTCGTAGCTGCCTTCCTGCGTGATAGTTTTACCGTCTGGGCTGCCGGCCCCTTCCATAAAATAGAGGCCCGTGCCCATGGAATCCATCCAGATTGAAACGTACTTCTTGGTATGGTTGTCATACCCGGTCACGCCAATCCCTTTGAATGAGCTCCCCATCATCTCGCCGGTACACTCCTGCTGGAGGAACCGCCCGCCGAGCAGCATCTTCTGTTCGCAGGAACCTGTGGATTCCATGGGAGGCTTGTTGGGTTCCATCCAGGACTTGGTTTTGGTGTTCCAACTGCCCGCCATGCTCGCCAGCGACTTGTGGGGTTCGCCGGGAGTGGCCAGCTTCTTGTACGTTTCCATCATCGCTTGCATGTCCATCTGGCCTTCGTGTTTTTTTTCTTCGGCCATCACAGACGACGCAGCCATGACAAGGCAGAGGCAGGGTAGAGCCATATGTTTGAGTCGCATCTGTTCCTCCTTGGTTGATTGGTTGCAAGGTCGGTTCAACGGATTGTACCGAGATGCTCTCGTTCTATTCTACGAAGGCAGGCTCCAGTTGCCGCCGGTTCGCTCCAGATATACATTCATTGTGCGGGAGCGTTTGTCATCTTGTCGCCTAATACCCGAGCAAAGCCGCGCAGCTTCGGCCGGCACATCGACGCGATGGTGGAAAACTCTCTCACCTCAGACATCGTGTTCGACTAGGGAAAGAGGTGCTGTCCGCCGGCGTGGTCGATCGCCCATTCGCGGAACGTGCGCGCCGGCGTTCCGGTGACCTCTTCCACGGTGGGCGGTCCGATCCTTTATTTTGGCCCTGAGAAAGGGCCAGACCAAGGTATGTCGCCGTTATGATTTTTCACATACCGCCTAAGCGCCGGTCAGGAAGATGCGGCCTCTTCTTCACTGATGGGTTGCAGCTGCGCCTCGGCCGTCTCGGCGTCGGGCGTGGTGAGCACTCCCGCTTTGAACTGCCGTGCGGCGCGAGCCACTTCACGCCCCAGAGAACGGAGCTGTTCGGCAATCTGTTGATCGCTAATGTT
>JBOHOS010000649.1:0-1793 GCA_050731295.1 Nitrospiraceae bacterium
CGGTTGACCCGTCTATCTTATTCATGTGAACGACGGCAAGGTTCCATCCCTGCGGGCCTGCCGCTGGACAACGCCTCGCGCACACGGCCGGATGGCCTTCGATCAACGGCCGGGTCGGGCTGGCGCCTCAGACCGTATGCGGGGAGGTGGCAGGAGCGCGCGGGTGGGCGTCTTTACAGGCGAGAGCAGCCAGATCTTCTCTGGCTTTCCGAGTTTGGTAGGACCGCCCACGCACCTTCTCCCAATCGATGATGACGCGTCCGCCATTGCGTCCGTGCATCTTCATCCACGACTCCAGCAGATCCAGACAGGCATGATCGATATGCCGGAGGGATTCGACGTGCACCTGCACCTCCGTTCCGGGCGTGATTCGTTCGAGCGCGGTCGCCAGCTTCGGCAGGCTGACGAACGTGGCGATCCCCATCAGGTGCAGCGACACCGTGTTGGCCTGCGCATCCTCGCGGACCTGAGCGTCCAGATTTTGCGTCGTATAGATCAGCTTGGCGACGGCCATCCCGACGCCGACCAGGACTCCCGTCAACAGATTCGTGGCGACAATCGAGACCAGTGTGCCGGCGTAAATCAGGACTTCGCTGCGCCCGTAGACTTTCAACTCCTGGATCATGCGCACGTTCATCAATTTGTAGCCGGTATAGACCAGAACGGCGGCCAAACTGGATGTGGGAATGAGACGAAGCACGAACGGCAGGAACGCAACAAACAACAGCAGCCACACGCCGTGCAGCATCGCGGAGGCGCGGGTCCGTGCGCCTGCATAGACGTTCGAGGAACTGCGCACGATCACGCCGGTCAACGGCAACACGCCCAGCAGGCCGCAGAGCAGATTGCCCGTTCCTTGAGAGACCAATTCGCGATTGTAGCGAGTCCGCGGTCCCGAATGCAGTTGATCGACGGCGGTCGCGGACAGCAGGGTTTCGACACTGGCGATCAGCGCCATGCCCAAGGCGGCAGCCCAAATGGACGTATCAAACAAATGCGTGAGATGCTCTGCCCCCGGGAATTGCACGACGGCCAAGATGTCGTCCCGCACCTGCACATGGCTGATCGGCAAGTCCTGAAGGACGGACACGACCGTCGCCAACGCGACGCCGACCAGAACGGCTGGAATGAACCGGAGCTGCTTTGGAGAGAAGGCCTCCCACAGCACGATCGCCGCAATCGTTAGGATGCCGATGCCGGCTGCCACATGATGGTTGTGCGTCTCCGAGGGATTCGCCGCCTTCCAGATGGCCAGCGGAATGGTCAGGAGATTATCCAGCCCCCCCCCTTTGGGCAGATCATCGATCATGACATGAAACTGGCTGGCGAAGATCAAGATCCCAATGCCGGCCAACATGCCGTGAATGACCGCCGGGGAGACGGCCCGGAACCATTGCCCCAATTGCAGGCAGGCGGCCAGGATCTGAATCGCGCCGGCCAACATCACAATCACACCCAGTGTCTCGATCCCATAGGTCTGAATGAGCTGCCAGATGATGACCGTGAGCCCGGCCGCGGGGCCGCTGACCTGCAACGGGCAGCCGGCGAGCGCCCCGACCACCAGTCCTCCCACGATGCCCGTGATAATGCCCGCGGCCGGCGGCGCGCCGGACGCGACCGCGATCCCCATGCATAGGGGCAGCGCGACCAGGAAGACGACAAACGACGCAAACACGTCGCTCATGAGAGGGGATTTGACTGTCTTGACGACCATCGTTTTCCGTTTCAGGGAACCTGGCGGCAGGACCTTGGTGACGGAGGGAACCTTCCACGTCTCTCCGAATAATGATAGG
>JBOHOS010000650.1:0-4114 GCA_050731295.1 Nitrospiraceae bacterium
GTTCGGAACCCCAGCTTGGCCATGAACTCGCGCATTTCCTCGGCAACGAAAAAGAAATAATTGACGACGTGCTCCGGCTGCCCGGTGAACTTCTTCCGCAGCACAGGGTCTTGCGTCGCCACCCCGACCGGGCAAGTATTCAGGTGGCACTTGCGCATCATAATACAGCCCTCGACAATCAACGGCGCGGTTGAAAACCCGTATTCCTCCGCGCCGAGCAGGGCCGCGATGACCACGTCCCGGCCGGTCTTCATCTGTCCATCGGTCTCCACGCGGATACGGCCGCGCAAGTCGTTCAGCACCAAGGTCTGATGCGTTTCCGCCAGACCCAGCTCCCACGGAATCCCGGCATATTTAATGGAAGACAGTGGAGAGGCGCCCGTCCCGCCCGAGTCCCCGCTGATCAGGACCTTGTCCGCATGGGCCTTGGAAACACCGGCCGCCACCGTCCCGACGCCGACCTCGGACACGAGCTTCACCGAGATGTCCGCCTCCGGGTTCGAATTCTTCAGGTCGAAGATCAGTTGCGCGAGGTCCTCGATCGAATAGATGTCGTGGTGCGGCGGAGGCGAAATGAGCTGGACCCCTGGCGTCGCGTACCGCAAACGCGCGATGACTTCATCGACCTTATGGCCGGGCAACTGCCCCCCTTCGCCGGGCTTCGCGCCCTGCGCCATTTTGATCTGGAGCTCACGGGCATTGACGAGATAGTGTGACGTCACGCCGAAACGCGCGGACGCCACCTGTTTGATGTAGGAGTTCTTCGAGTCGCCGTTCGGAAGCAGGGGGAACCGCTCCGGGTCCTCTCCGCCTTCTCCCGTATTGCTCTTGGCGCCGATCCGGTTCATCGCGATCGCCAATGTCTCATGAGCCTCCTTGCTGATGGCCCCGAACGACATGGCGCCGGTCGTGAAGCGCTTGACGATGTCCTTGGCGGGCTCGACTTCTTCGAGCGGAATCGGCGTCTCGGCGAAGTGGAAATCGAGCAAGCCGCGAAGGTTGGATCGACGCACGCTCTCGTCGTTGACCAGGGCCGAGAATTCCTTGAACGTGTTCGGATCGTTGGCCCGTGTGGCATGCTGCAGCCGGTAGATCGCTTCGGGATTCCAGTTGTGGTGCTCGCCCTGGACGCGATAATGAATGTCGCCGCCGAAATCGAGCTGCCGGATCGGCGCGGGATCGTACGCCATGACGTGCCGGCGCAGGGTCTCCTCGCCGATCTCTCGAATCCCGATCCCTTCAATGCGGGACGGGGTGCCGGTGAAATAGCGGTCCACAATCTCCCGATTCAGCCCGATCGCCTCGAAGATCTGCGCGCCGCAATAGGACTGCACGGTGGAGATGCCCATTTTGGAGAAGATCTTCAGCAGTCCTTTATTGATGGCTTTGATGAACTTCGTTTCCGCCGTCGCGGCATCGACGCCCTCCGGTAAATAGCCGTCCCGCTCCATATCGACCAGCGTCTCGAAGACGAGATAGGGATTAATGGTCCCGGCGCCATAACCGATCAAACCGGCGAAATGATGAACATCGCGGGGCTCGCCGGTTTCCAGGATCAAGCCCACTTCCGTCCTGGTACATTCCCGCACGAGGTGATGATGGACCGCTGAGATGCCGAGAAGACTCGGGATGGGCGCCCATTCCTCGTTCACACCCCGGTCGCTCAAGATCAGGAACTTGTAGCCGTCCTTAATGGCGTCCGACGCTTCCCGGCAGAGCTCATCGACGGCCGCCTTCAACCCGTCCGGGCCTTCGGCGACACTGAACAACATTCGGAGTGTCTTGCTCTTGAAGTTCGGGTCCGCGATTTCCCGGATCTTTTCCAGATCGGCATTGGTCAAGATCGGCTGCTGCACCTTAATTCGCCGGCAGGATTCCGGCGCTTCCTCCATCACGTTCGGCTTGGGACCGATGTTGGTCACGAGCGACATGACTAACTGCTCCCGGATGGGATCGATGGGCGGATTCGTCACCTGCGCGAACAGTTGTTTGAAATACTTGAACAGGAGTTGGGGGCGCTCGGAGAGGACCGCGAGCGGTGTATCCGTTCCCATGGATGAGACCGGCTCTTCCCCGGTGACCACCATCGGCGTGATGACCATCTTTAATTCTTCGACCGTATAACCGAACGCTTGCTGGCGCTGGCGGATCGTCGGGTGATCGGGTTGCGGCACATTCAACGGCTCAGGCAATTCGTCCAGCGAGATGCGGTACTGCGTCACCCATGCCCGATAGGGTTTCCGCCCCGCGATATCGGCCTTGATCTCCTCATCGTCGATGATGCGCCCCTGCACCATATCGACCAAGAACATGCGGCCGGGTTGAAGGCGGCCCTTGTGGCGAATGTTTGAAACGTCGGTCGGCAGCACGCCGGCTTCGGAGGCAAGCACGACGAGGTCATCGGTGGTGACTTGATACCGGCAGGGACGCAGGCCGTTTCGATCCAACGTCGCGCCGATCAGCTTGCCGTCGGTGAAACAGACCGCCGCCGGGCCGTCCCAGGGCTCCATCATCGCCGCGTGGTATTCATAGAAGCCGCGCCGGTCGAGATCCATCTGGGGGTTCCCGACCCACGGCTCGGGAATCAGCATCATCATCGCATGCGGCAGCGAGCGGCCGCCCAGCACGAGGAATTCCAGCGCATTATCGAGACAGGCCGAATCGCTCTGCCGGTCATAGACGATCGGGAACAATTTCTGAACGTCCTCGCCGAACAGATCCGACTCCAGACGTCCCTGCCGGGCGCGCATCCAATTGACATTTCCTTTTAACGTATTGATCTCGCCGTTGTGGCAGACATACCGGTAGGGATGGGCCAGCGGCCAAGTAGGGAAGGTGTTGGTGCTGAATCGCGAATGGACCAGCGCCAACGCGCTCACCACACTCGATTCAGTCAGGTCTTGATAGTACGTCTCCATTTGGTGCGGCAACAGCAATCCTTTGTACACGATGGTGTGGCTGGATAAGCTGGGAATGTAGAAGTGCTCGCGCCCTTCGATGGCCGATTCTCGGACCGCGCCCTCGGCTCGCTTGCGGATCACATAGAGCTTCCGCTCGAACTGCGCGTCGTTCAGAATGTCGCGTGCAATAAACAGTTGGCGGATGACCGGCTCCGTCCGGCGCGCCTGAACGCCGATCGCATCGCTGTTGACCGGCACATCCCGCCATCCCAGAAACCGAGCCCCCTCTTCGGCAATCACCCGCTCAAGGAGAGTCTCGCACCACTTCCGCGGGTCTGGATCACGCGGCAGAAAGACCATCCCGACACCGTACTCGCCTGCATTGGGAAGCTTGAGGCCGACATCGGCCGCCGCCCGCTTGAGAAAGTCGTGGGGAACTTGAAAGAGGATGCCGGCGCCGTCACCGGTGCACGGATCGCATCCCTGAGCGCCGCGGTGGAAGAGGTTTTTCAGAACTTCGAGGCCTTGTTGGATGATGCGATGCGACTGTCGGCATTGAATGTTCGCGACGAACCCGATGCCGCACCCATCTTTTTCGAATTGAGGGTCGTAGAGTCCTTGCTTCTGCGGAAGACCCGGGACGTCCATTGCCTATCCTGTTAAAATTGGTAGTGAATCCGACGGCTTCAGCCGATGAAATCGGGAAGGAAGACCGCTTTAGTTGAATCGCCACGATACTGGATGGCGGCTTCTCCTGTCAAGAATGATGCAATGGGTCACGCTTCGACGGGCGATACGGCGATCACCGTTTCGGAAAACGGAGATTCGGACACCATTTCTACCTCCGCCTGCACCGCGATAGCGTCGAGTTGAGCTCGGACGGGCGGTGCCCCGCGCTCGTGGACCACACCGAGGCAACGCGTGCACATGAACTGACAATGCGACAAACAGGTGCGGTCCCACTTCGCCACGTTGCCCGCCATCTGGTGCAAACCATAGGGGCTCACCGAATTCTCATAGCGGTCCATGGCGATGATCGGCGGATGCAGCAGGAGTCGCTCGGGTCGATCCCGGACCGGCCCGGAAAGCCCGGCCGTAATTGGCGCGCGTCAGTCCGGCCATCTGGTTGCCCCAAGGAAAGATCCGCCCGTCCCCTCCCCGCGCCGCTTTTTCCCCATCGGCCTCGGTCGGCAGACGCTTCCCGGTCCATCGGC
>JBOHOS010000651.1:0-2173 GCA_050731295.1 Nitrospiraceae bacterium
CTCTTACACTTTGCTGATTATCCACTACTGCGACACGCTCCCACGGAAGAAAGATGTCTTTCACTCGCTTCCTTTCAAGGTCTACTAAATTCACGACATATTGACGATGCTGCGCGGTGAGCAAGTCAAGCTCCACCGTGGCCTCGAGAGACTCTTCTGATTTGGATGTACCAGAGATTCGTTTCGGCCAAAGGTTGAGGAGACTGAGGAAGCGTCTTGTGGACCATTCCAACAAGGTCACGACAGGGCCAAGGATTCTGTCAGATAGGGACAACCAAGGAGCGGCCTTCCAGGCAAACCCCAAAGAATTTTTCAAGGCAAGAGTCTTTGGAACGAGTTCACCAATGACCACGGTGAAATAGGTCAGCGGCAGCACAATGATTCCAATGGCAATCGTGTCGGCGCTGTCTGCACCGACTCCAAGCCATGCTTCAATCGTCGGACTGAGCCCCTCTTCTGCTCCCGCTCCACCAACGGCTCCGGCGAGAGCGGCTACCAACGTAATTCCAATTTGTATAACCGACAGAGTCCTTTCAGGGCTCTCTCGTAACTTCAGAAGAAGTTCGGCTTTCCTTCGACCCTGACGGACCAATTCCCGAAGGTGGGGCTTACTCACTGCCACAAAGGCCATTTCCGCGCCTGCGAGCAGGGCATTGAAAAGCAAGCAAAGAAGAATCACTCCTATCTCAATCATCCTCGTTCTTCCTTCTATGGTTGCAAAGGTGGAAAGAATCGTAGCGCGGAAAACCATTTCAGATGGCTTCCCCGTTTCTATTATTTATAATGACGTCGCCTGGCTGGTTCATCACAGGATTGGCTCCATGCTTGTAGGTCCGCATGCAGACGCCGCATGCCCCCTCCTTATTCGGGCTGGCGGTCACTCTTCCGCTCGCGGCTGTTGCCATTTCTCGAATCGTTTTGCATAATGCTCTCCATCATTCTGCCCCATTCAGGATCCCGCCGACGGCGCCTGTTTAAGATGGTGGGACACGGTCTCCAGCCATCTTGACGTAGAGTGGATTGACCTCTGTTGGCCTCTCCTCTGAGTTCATGTCCATCACATTTTAAGGAAAGGCCTATGCCCTTCATTGAATCGATTCTCTTGCTTCTGATCTTTTCCCGCATCGGCGGTGAGATCGCCGAGCGATACGGGCAGCCGGCGATGATCGGTGAAATCATTGCGGGGGTGATCCTGGGGCCTTCCCTATTCGGACTGGTCGAGACGACACGCGAGATCAAGGCCATCGCCGATTTGGGTGTCTTGCTGCTGGTCTTTCATGTCGGCATGGAGATGAACCTGAAGGACCTCGCTAGGGCCTTTCGCGGCAAGGGCGCGTGGGTGGGAGTGATGGGATTTTTCGTGCCCCTGGTGATGGGCATCCTCGTGGGGCTGCTCTTCGGTTTTGAAATCACCCGCGTGATCTTTCTCGGTCTGTGCATCGCCATTACCGCCCTCCCGGTCAGCGTCCGCATCCTGATGGACCTCGGTAAACTCCAGACCGAGATCGGCCAGAGGATTATTTCGGCAGCGGTGATCAACGACGTCACATCGTTGCTGATCCTCGGCATCATTCTCGACGTTCAAGGCGGAATGGGAACCTGGGAGGAATCGCTGCTTGCGGTCGCCTGGACCATGATCAAGGCCATCCTATTCATGGCCGGCGTCGTGATCGCTTCGCGCCTCATCTTCTATTCGACCGGGCGCATCCCGGTCTCTCGGAAGCTGCTGGGCTGGCTGCTGGCCAGACTGAAAGCCAAGGAACCGCTGTTTGCCGTCATCTTGCTGTTCGTGGTGGCCTTCGCAGGTCTCTCCGAGGCCGTCGGCCTTCATTTCGTGATCGGTGCGTTCTTCGGGTCCATGCTCCTCAGCCATGAATTCCTGGGCCGCGCCAACTTCGAAGAGGTGCGGAAGATCGCCTCCAGCGTCACCAATGGATTTTTGGGACCGGTCTTCTTCGCGATGATCGGGCTCGAATTCGATGTCTCCGCGCTCACCGACTGGAAATTGGTCATCGCGGTCCTTGCCGTATCCTTCGCGGGGAAGATCCTCGGAGGGTATTGGGGCGGGCAGATTGCCGGGCTCGGGAAGGTTGAAAGTTGGACATTGGGCATCGGCCTCAACGGCAGAGGGATTATGGAGCTCGTCATTGCGAACATTGCCCTGTCCAACGGA
>JBOHOS010000652.1:0-8216 GCA_050731295.1 Nitrospiraceae bacterium
AACTGAGGCTGGAACCGGGAGTAAAACCGGGAGTAGCAAAATCGGAGCAGTCAGAACGGAGAGGCAGGAGATCACCGAAGCGACTGAAAATCTTGTGGGAATGATTGGAGGCGCCGAGCGGGTTCGAACCGCTGCATCGCAGTTTTGCAGACTGCTCCCTTAGCCACTTGGGTACGGCGCCTTGGTCGGCATTATAACGATCGGCCCCGCTCGAACACAAGGCGCGGTAAGGAGATTACCAGTGAAATGCGCTACCGCTTGGTCGGGAGGACGGGAATTTCTCGAACCGTAGACGGAGCTGAGGTTGAGACTGAACGATGGGGCCCAGTTGAACTTCCATTTTCCCCGTTCATCGAGGGGACAGCCGGCATCTGATCCTCGGCTTCTTTCTCTTTCGCTAAAATTTCGACTTCCCGGATCAGCGTCTCCATCAATTCTTCGGACGGCACCTTGCGCAGCAGCTTCCCCTTCTTGAAGAGAATACCGACGCCTTCGCCGCCTGCGATGCCGATGTCCGCTTCCTTGCCTTCACCGATGCCGTTGACCACACAACCCAACACCGACACATTCAACGGCGTTTTGATATGGCCAAGTCTTTTTTCCAGTTCGTTGGCCATGCGGACGACATCGATTTCGACGCGGCCACATGTTGGACAGGCAATGACATTGATCCCTCGGTGGCGCAGTTCCAGCGATTTGAGGATTTCAAAGCCGACTTTGACCTCTTCCACCGGATCGGCCGCCAACGAGACGCGGAGCGTATCTCCGATGCCCTGGGACAGCAGCCATCCGATCCCGATGGCCGACTTGACGGATCCGGTCATTACCGTGCCGGCTTCCGTGATGCCCAGGTGCAGCGGAGCATTCGACTGTTGGGAGAAGAGCCAGTACGCATCCACCGCCATGTGCACATCCGAAGCTTTCAGCGACACCTTCATATTGGTGAAACCGACATCTTCGAGGGCGTGCACGGCATTCAACGCCGACTCGGCCAAGGCCTCTGCAGTCGGATAGCCATACTTATCCAGCAAGTGTCGTTCCAACGACCCGCCATTCACCCCGATGCGCAAGGGAATTCCTCGCTCGTTGACCGCTTTGATGACTTCGGCGGTCTTCCACCACGCGCCGATGTTTCCGGGGTTAATCCGCACGCAGTCGACCACCTCTGCCGCCTTCAGGGCCAGCCGATGGTCGAAATGAATGTCCGAGATCAGCGGGACGGACATTTGCGCCTTGATCTTGGGCAGCGCCTCGGCCGCCTCCATGTCAGGCACCGCCACGCGGATGATCTCGCAGCCCGCTTCTTCCAGCCGGCGAATCTGCTCCACCGTCGCATTGACGTCGCGAGTGTCGGTGGTGGTCATGGATTGAACCGAGATCGGCGCATCGCCGCCGACCTTGACCTTGCCGACCTTGACCTGTTTGGTTTTTCGCCGCGTGATATACATGCTCCCCCTGCTGACTACGTCTAGCTTCCCTGCTCGTCCCCTTCAGATTCGCGCGTTCCTGGAAAAACCGTGAACAACTGATCCTGGGCCGCCAACGACCCGGTTGCACTTCTCTCCGGAGACGCCTTTGCCAATAAGGCCTTCGCGCCTTCGTAGATGCCTTCCGCGGTCAAACCATACCGCTCGCGCAATAAATCTTGAGGCCCCTGCTCGATGTACCAATCCGGCAGGCCGAGGACTTTCGTCAGCAGATGCGTGATGCCTTGGTCGGACAATGTCTCCAGCACGGCTGAGCCAAAGCCGCCCATCCGAGTTCCCTCTTCCACCGTCAGCAGGCACCGCACGCCTCGGGCCACGTCCCCGATAAGGGACGTATCGAGTGGCTTCACAAATCGCCCGTTCACAACGGCCGCCGAGATGCCCTCCTCCTCCAGCCGTTCCGCCGCCTTGACCGCCGGCCAGACCGTGACGCCGACCGCCAAGATGGCAATGTCGGTTCCCTGGCGGACCATCTCGCCTTTGCCGACCGGCAGCGCGGTCGGCTCCGGGTCCATCTGCACACCAAGGCTCGTTCCACGCGGGTACCGGACCGATGCCGGGCCGTCAAATTGCACGCAGGTCTTCAGCATGTGCTGCAATTCATTCTCGTCCTTCGGCGCCATCACGACCATGTTAGGAACATGGCGCAGATAGGCAAAGTCGAACGCGCCGTGATGGGTCGTCCCATCTTCCGCCACCAGCCCGCCGCGATCGATGCAGAACGTCACAGGCAAGTTCTGGGTGGCCACGTCGTGAACAACTTGATCATAAGCGCGTTGCAGGAACGTCGCATACATGACGACTACAGGACGCATGCCTTGCGCTGCCAACCCAGCAGCAAAGGTCACGGCATGTTGCTCGGCAATCCCCACATCGTACAGCCGGTCGGGAAATTCATTTTCGAAGGCGGTTAATCCCGTGCCCTCACACATAGCCGCGGTAATCGCGACGATCCGGTCGTCCTGCCGGGCCAATTTGATCAACGAGTTGACGGCAATAGCAGTATAGGACGGGCGGGCGGGCTTCTTGGCCGGTTGACCGGTCTCACGCACGAACGCAGGGCAGGCATGGAACCAGACGGGGTCTTTCATAGCCGGCTCATACCCCACGCCTTTCTTGGTAATCACATGCAGCAAAGTGGGACCTTTCAGCTTCACGACATTTTCGAGCGTCGGCAAGAGATGCTCGAAGTTTTGGCCGTCGATCGGCCCTACATAGCGGAAGCCCAGCTCCTCAAACAGCAGTCCCGGCAGAATCAGACCCTTAGCCAACTCCTCCGCCCGGCGGGCCATCTTCTGCATGGGTTCTCCGATTTGCGGAATTGCCCGGAGGAACTGACCGGTTTCCTCACGGATTCGCGTATAAAACTCACCGGTAAACGTGCGGTTCAGATACGACGAGATGGCGCCGACATTCTTGGAGATCGACATTTGGTTGTCATTCAAAATGACCAGAAAGTCTTTCCCTAAGCCACCCGCATGGTGTAGTCCTTCCAGGGTCATGCCGGCCGTCATGGCGCCGTCACCGACGACGCAGACGACTTTGTGCGATTCGCTAAATTGCTCCCGAGCTTCGACCATGCCTACGGCCGCAGAAACACCCGTTCCCGCATGGCCCGCATTAAAGGTATCGTAGGGGCTTTCTTCGCGCTTGCAGAACCCGCTCAGCCCCCCGTATTGCCGAAGCGTATGAAACTGCTCGCGACGCCCCGTCAGAAGCTTATGCGTGTAGGCCTGGTTACTGGTATCCCAGACAATTTTGTCTTTCGGGGTCTCAAGCAGGTAATGCAACGCGACCGTTAATTCGACTACACCAAGATTTGAACCCAGATGGCCCCCGACACTGGAGACAACCGAGATGATCTGTTCTCGAATTTCCTGGCATAACGCCGGAAAGTGTTGCGGGGACAACCGTTTCAGATCCTCCGGGCTGTGAATGCCTTTCAACAATGACATAGCCGTCTCTCCTCGTAAGTTGGCGTTTAAGCCTTTTGAATCTGGGACCCGTATATGACAGGGATAGTCAGCAGGGATCTGCAGCGTTTGCGATTAGATCGGAGGTTAGTTTCCCATAGATTCCCTGTGGTGTCAAGCACTTAGCCGCTGGATCGAAGCAGGCGCCTCCGGCTCATCGAGAAAATCGATAGGTGAGCATCGTCGAGAGCGTGAAATCCGCAGCGCCTCCCGTGATGAAGTCGACGTTTTCGATGCCATAGAGCTGCCACAGGACGTTATTCCGTAGGCGATAGTTGAAGCCGAGGGCCACCTCGGTCACTCCCCGGTCGAGAAGCTTAATGCCGGTGTTGCGGTACGTGCTGGAGTAATAGTCAAATTGCCCGACGAAGGACAGATTGGGAGACCAGAGATATTCGGCGGCTGCGATGCCCGACACGACCGGATGGAGCGCCAAGCCGGAGACGTGTCCCGTCGGAAACACGCCGTTGATATTTCCGTACACGACCCAACTCGTAGCGAGCGATTTTTCGATCGCCAGTCCAACCCCGACATCCGTGTGGCCGCTCCCGAACAATCGACGATCATCGCCCGACGGAACCTTCACGGCCAGCCGCATGGACACGGCCGGTATCAGTCGGCCTTGTCGCAGCATTTGGTATTTGCTGCTCACCGTGATATCCCCCAGTCCCAGTTCATGATCGCCGCCGGCGAACAGGGTCCGACCGTCTTTGCTGACGTTAAAAGCAAACCCCGTTTGCCTGAGCCCTTCCCGCGTGCTCGTCATTTGCGCCGCCGCGCGTTCGGTCGCCGTGATGAGGCCATTCAAGGCGCCGGGGTACCGATAGAGCGCGGGAACTTCGATCCCCACTTCGAGCCGGTCGGTCAGCCCATAGCGTAGAAACAGGCCGGATCGCAGCGTCTCGAATTTCATCGTGGCCCGCACAAGCGCAAATTTGGGCGGGTTTGTTTGCTCGTTGAAAATCACATTGGTGACCGCCATGTCCAATCGCACGTCCAGCGCGCCTTTTTTTAGGACTGCGGCGCGATCGCCCGGCATTCCCAGAACCAGCATCTGCAGGGGTTGAAAGTTCCTTGCGGGAAGCGGCCCGAATCCCTCTGAGTCCGCTCCCGCGGTATCCGCAGCGGCCAGAACCACCACGACACCCAGTAGAATGGATCCCCTTATGAGGAGCCGACCGATCCGCACAGGTCTGTTCTCTCCGAGGCCTCGGCACAGGTAACCTCCAGCCTCTCAACACAATTCTCAACAGAAATGCGGTGTGAAGAATAAACGACTCAACCGCCGTTCTTAGAAGGGAAAATCCAGCCCGGCAAACACCGCCCCGCCCTCGCTGCTATAACCATAATCGATACGGCCGACCATGCTCGGCCTGACGATGCCCCGGAATCCGATTCCCGGTGTGACCTCGTAATCGCGAAGCTGCCGCTTCTGAAATGTGTTGAACACTTTGCCCATATCGACAAAGGGCGCCACTTCGAAATCCGCCGCCACGTTCAAGATCTTGGCTCGCATCACGTGGATGCGCTGCTCGATGCTCAGCGCCACAAGATGATCGTCGATAAAGCGGTCCACGCCATAGCCGCGCAAGTTATTTTGACCGCCCAGCGAGCTGCGCTCGTAAAAGGGGACCTGATGCCCGAAGGTGGTCTGCAGGTCTCCGCGTATCACCAGGATCATCCGCTTCGACTCGCTGGGGAACAACTTTTTGAACTCAAGACCATACCGGTAGTACACGGGATTATCCCCGTTTCGCAGATTCTGATTCAATTCTGCATAAGCGGTGAATTGGGCTCCCACTGTGGGCGTCACCAAGCCGTCACGGGTGTCGTAATAGAAGGTGACGCGATGCCCTAAGATCGAGGCGCCTTGCATGCCGTCCACTTGCGGGAAGACTTCCGCGGAAAACCGAAGCGAGTCGAGAGCGCCAGGTTGTACTCGTACATCGCGATATCGCTGGCCTAACGATACTTGCGTCACCTCGTTGAGGTGCAAGCCCAGCCTCCAGTTCGCGCGGACTTCCCTGGAGGTATAGTTGGTCTCATCGTTAAGCGTCGTCTGCTGGCTGATCCCGAAAAACCGCGAGGTGGCGTTTTTGAAGAACGACGCGCCGATATCGAAGGCATATCGACCGTTGCGGAAGGCCGGGTCCGTGTAACTGAGGACAAGCTTTCGCTCGATTTCCTCGGTGTACGATCCGATAAATCGAAACTGCTTGCCCCCGGGTTCATACCGAAAGAGGTTGATGGAGCCCCGAGCGCCCACGATGGAGTTGACGATAAACATCGGGGCGACGATATATTTGAGCTCTCCATCGGGAGCGGTGATTAGAACCGGCATGATGAAGCCGGCATCGTTGCCGTCGTTTCGACTGGTCGATACGGAGGGAATCGGAAAGTAGGACGTATCGGCGCGAGCCGGGCTGCCCGCATTCAGAATGCTGCCGACGCCCAAGAGCGCGCACAGGACGAAGCGAAACACCATCGGCCGCGCTGCCGGACCGTGTCTTTGCCAAATATTGAGCCGCGCCACCACCGTCGATCTCAGCTGATACATCCCCCCTGTCGATCGACCGACCGTACAAGCGATTCACCTTGTTCGCCGTGCCATCGCAGGCGGGAGAGTTATGCAGGAGATCCGTCGCGACCTCGTGCAGCCATCATGCGCGTTGCCTTCGATGGTCGTGACGTGCCGGAGGGAAGCATGGCTGCGTAGACCGTCACTTGGATTTCTCTTCCTTCGGCGCCGAAACGTTATCTGATTTAAGGCGAAGCTTTTCCACCAGGTCTTCGTACGAGGACGAGCGGATAATCTTGGCGAATTGTCCTCGATAATTGTTGACAAGGCTGATCCCGTCTACGATGACATCATAGACGCGCCACTCTCCGGACTTGCTGAGGAGCCGATAATCCAACGGGATTTCGGCCTTACCCGACAGGACCTTGGTTCGGACCTCGGCATAACCATCCTTGAGTCGCTCATTCAGGTATTTGATTTGCTCACCGGAGTAGCCCTCGATTTTGCCCGCGTAGGCATGGGAGAGCATCCGTTGAAACAACGCGACAAATTCTTGTCGTTGTTTCTCGTTCAATTTTGCCCATTGCGCGCCAAGGGATCGTTTGGCCATCTCATCGTAACTGAACCGATTCCCGATCACTTTTTCGAGTTCCCGACGCCGCTCCTCAGCCCGGTCGGGGGCTTTTAGATTGGTATCCTGCAGAACGCGAATCACCTCATCGATCGTGCTCTGGACCGATTCAGTGGCGGTCGCCGCCGCAAGACTATACGATGTTCCCACCATGACGGAGGCCATGGCCAGACTCAACACAGTCATGCTGAGCACACTCCAGCCGAGGTTCCTATGCACCACCCACATATTCCCTCCACTTTTCGTTCAACTTCATCGTCCTTTTACGGGGGCCAGACCGAATCCTCTTGCCGGACTTTCTCCCGCCAGTCCAGAGGCCATACCCCCTACCCCGATCCTGCCGAGACAGGCTCTGTTCCCTTGGGACACGTCTCCTCCTGAGCCATCACTTGACGTTACCATGGATAAACTGCCCGAGTAGTTCCTCCAAATCAAGACCGGACTCCGTGTCGCGAATTTTGCCGCCGGCTTTCAACTCTTCCCCGCTGCCGCCCGGAGACAGACCGACGAACTTTTCGCCGATGATGCCGCGCGTCTTGACCGACGCAATGGTATCGCTATACAGCTTGACGCCATCGTGAATGGCCAGCCGTACGGACGCTCGGTCATCTTTGAGCAGAATCGCCTTGATTCGGCCCACCTCAACCCCGGCGATCTCCACGGTCCCACCCGGCTTCAATCCTGAAGCTGAATCGAATTCGGCCTCCACCTCGTACAGATGGCCCCCGATGATTTCCAACTTTCCCAGTTTGATCGACAGATATCCTAAACAGACGAGGCCGACGACGACAAAGACGCCGACGATCAACTCCAGTTTGGCTTTTTCCATATTGCCCGCTACTCCTTATTCGTGACTCCTCGCACGCTGGATGTGTCCTTCAAAAGGGCGCGATTCACGATTCACGTGTGACATGCCCGATCGTCAGCGTTCCTCCCACCGTAATAAATTCGCGTACGGCCGGATCCGTCGTTTGCTGGAATTCCGCCGTGGGAGCCATCACGGCGATTTTCCCGTCCTTCAACATCGCCACCCAATCCGAAATGGAGAAGATCTCCGGGATCTCATGGCTCACCATGACGGCGGTAAACCGAAAACGCCGCTGCGTCTCGACGATCAGATCGTGGATGGTCTTGGCCATCAAAGGATCCAATCCCGTCGTCGGTTCATCGAACAGCATGATTTCCGGCTCCATGACCAATGCCCGCGCAAGCCCGGTCCGTTTTTTCATGCCGCCGCTCAATTCGGCGGGGAATTTATGCCCCATGCCCGAAAGGCCGACCTGCTCGAGTTTTTCCTCCACCCGCCGGACCACTTCCGCCTGTGGAAGCCGGAGCTTTTCCCGCAACGGAAAGGCGACGTTCTCAAAGACGGTTAAGGAATCGAACAGGGCTGCGCCTTGAAACAGCATCGAAAAGCGCTTGCGGACGTCGTTCAGCTCTTTCGCCTTCAGGCGAGAGATGTCGATGTCATCCACCCACACTTCTCCGCGATCCGGCTGCAAGAGGCCGATGATGTGCTTGAGCAGCACGCTTTTTCCCCCGCCGCTTCGCCCAATGATCGTCGTCAACTTCCCGGCCGGAATCGCCAGATCGATTCCATTGAGCAC
>JBOHOS010000653.1:0-1488 GCA_050731295.1 Nitrospiraceae bacterium
GGCGAGCACAGACTCTCGAACCGTTTGCAGCGTGATTTTCGCTTCTTTGGCAAGGCGTTGAAAAAGATCGGTCATAATGTCGGATAAGAACGATTATGTAAATTAATGAAAGTTCGTCACACTGACATTTCTATCGGACGCATCACAAGGCTTCACGCATTCCCCCTCAACGTCTCAAATTCTTGACGGTCTTCCTCGGGGTCCTATACTTTACTTACCGACAGCGACACTTTTATCAAAAAACATCCATTCAATCACGTCGCGATGAGCTGGAAATTAATTGTCCTCGCAGGCGGAGCACTCGCTCTCGCAGCTTATGCCAGTCTTTCATTTCTCAATCCCACCCTGGCCGGCTATCAACAAGCCATTCTTATCTCACTTGCTGATCAAGAAGCAGAAAGATTTGCCGTGGCAGACCGTAGAGCAATTGAGCAGGAAGCCGCTCGGCTCACCTCGCAATTTGTTGCCGTCCGATATGATGCGCGCCAACTGGATGCCGCCACGATTCAACGCAACCATCCGCTTCTTGGCGCCGCTCTCTCACATCAAAATCAATCTTCAGGTCGAACTTTGACTGAGAACCTCGCCATTTCAAAGGAGCACGCTCTGAAGAGAGTTGTGGTGACAAGGAATGCGATGCGCTACAGTATTCTTGTGGATCTGACGACGCACACCACACGAATCTCGTATCGCCTTTGGTCATATTTTTCGACGTGCCACGAGAAAAAGGCGCTTGCCTATACGGGGGTCGCGGGGCGCTTTTACGAGCGTGCCGACCACGAGTGTGCGACGGGCGCGCTTCCATAATCTACGTGGGTATGGCTTGCTGACCGATCCTCGGCTCAGTCCCATTCCACAGCCGGACGGCATTCTCTTTGTGCTTGAATAAAATCAGCCCACTGACTAGCAACGAAAAGAGTTGAAACTCCCATCCGACTCGCAGTCCCGCTGCAAGGACGGGAAACGCAATGAACGCGGTGATGGCAGCAGCCGAGGAATATCGCCAGATGCCTGCCGTTGCGATCCAGATGAGAAACATGGTCCCGCCGATCCATGGCGCCACACCGATGATCGCACCTAACGCCGTCGCCACGCCCTTTCCACCGCGGAAATGTAAGAACGCCGGGTATACATGCCCGATAATCGGACTGGCGGCGACCGCTAGCATCCACCATTCTCGATCTATTGTCTGAGAAGCAGCCCACGCAACCACCCAGCCTTTCCCGACGTCTCCGGCCAATGTCAGAAGACCAGCCTTTTTGCCCGCTATTCGTAAGACATTCGTAAATCCGATATTGTGACTTCCGGCTGTTCTGGGATCCACTGTGCCGAGGCATCGAGCGATCACGACCCCAAATGGAACCGAGCCGAGCACATAGCCACCAAGCACCATAGCCAGCAAAAGCCAGGAACTCATATCCTTAGGAAAAACGTGATCAGCAAAGGCTAGAGACCTTTGCCGGCAACCTGCCTTGAGAATTGCAGCAG
>JBOHOS010000654.1:0-2037 GCA_050731295.1 Nitrospiraceae bacterium
TATCTACACTCATTTTCACCCGCTCGCCCCGCAGGCGCCAAGACGCCTGCCTGACCCAAGCTCACTCGTCCTGCCCCGGGCCACGCCGGGACGTGTCCTTGCCCGTCTCACCCACCCTGCCCCGGGCCACGCCGGGACGTGTCCTTGCCCAATGCGCGCGGACTATAACACCCTGCCTTCGTACGATCAATCTGATGCTCTTCAAACCTGCTGCGAATCCGCGACCGCAACGTGACGGCAAGACTTTTCTTGCGTCGGGAAAATTTCGGTCCGTAGCGCTGCCATCTCGGGCAAGCTCGGGCAAGCCAACACTAGCGAGGAGAGGACAAAACGGCAAGCGCTGTTATACCCTCGTGGTCGTAAACTGCGGCTCGTCCCGGTTTGGACGATGTTGTTGAGCTAACCGGCAGTAGAGAAGATCGGCAAGCGGCTGAAGATTCACGCAGTCGGCCTCGTTGTACGCCAATAAGAGCTCCCGTGCCTGCGTGTCTCGGCTATGCCGCCAGCGAGTCCACATGCGGACGGCGTCCCAACCGTCCATTCCCTGCAGCGGACCAGCCCGTTCGATTTCCACGATTCGCTCAATCTGTTTCAGACCGCCCCGCAGACCGAGTTGCCGTGCGACAAAGCAAAGATCGATGTGTGGCTGATCGATGGACAATCGCGGAAACACGGCTTGAAGATACGGGAGATCGAAGCCGGACCCAAAGAAGGTGACGATCAAATTATAGCGGGAAAGTTCCGAACACAAGCGCTCCTCGGTCAAGGACTCCCCCCGCACAAGGCTCGTCATCTGCCCGCGACCATACAGTCCCACCACGGTCACTTCACCGAACGGGCCTCCGGCGGTTTCAATATCGAGATAGACGGCGCGAGGGCGCAACCATTCATAGAGCCGCCATTGATCGCGCGGCTTCAGGCAGGTGGCAAAATACCGCGTCTCATCCCGTTCGAGATGATCGAGCGCGCGCAAGACGCCCTCATCATAGAGCGTTTTCCGGGCGGGACTGATCCGTGGGACGACGGAGATATTCAGAAAGTCGCGCCAGGTGTCGATGCCCTCAGCCCAAAGCCTCCGCTCACTCGTTGGGCCGATGCCGGGAAGAAAGATAAACGTGGAATCGATCATTCGGGGATGCTCACGCCATCCCATGATAACGTATGACGATAAAAAGGGATACTCTCAGAAACCGGCGGCGCGCTCTCGACCGACCACGCGGCGCCGTCTTTACCTCGCCCGGTCCCCAGTCACCGTCCTTGACGGCTTAAGAGAATCCCACTAGACTTCCGCAAGCCGCTACACCATTCGCCCGCAAGGACATCAATGCTTTGGTGGTATTGGATCTTCCTCGGTTTACTGCTCTTGGCCGCCGACCTCATCACGCCGGGCGGATTTTATCTACTCTTTTTCGGGCTGGCCGCATTGGTCGTGGGAGGGCTCGTCGGACCAGGTTTCATCGACATGGCCTGGCTGCAGTGGCTGCTCTTCTCGGTACTGTCAATCGTGTCGCTGCTGTTGTTTCGCGGGCCGCTTATGGCGAGGATCAAGCCCATCGGGGGAACACGTGGCGATGTGGATACGCTGACCGGTGAAACGGCGGTTCTCCTCGAGAATCTCATTCCAGGAGGAGTCGGAAAGGCGGAGTTGCGCGGCTCGACGTGGAATGCACGGAACGCGGGCGACGTGAACGTCACCAAAGGCCAACGGGTGCGTGTCGAGCGAGTAGATGGATTGACGCTGTGGATTCGATCAGAATGATACCTCTGCACAGGCGTATGGTTGATCACTCATCATTCTGCGTTCATCATTCGCCCGCTCATCCGCAGTAAGGAGGTTCCATGTCCGGTGGATTGTTCGTCGTCCTCGTGCTCGCCTTGGTGGTCATCTTTGTCATCGCAAAAACCGCGATCGTGGTGCCTCAGCAAAGCGCATATGTCGTGGAGCGGCTCGGGAAATATTCGATGACCTTGGGCGCCGGGTTTCACATTCTCGTGCCGTTCCTTGATGCGATCCGTTACAAACATTCTCTCAAGGAA
>JBOHOS010000655.1:0-2513 GCA_050731295.1 Nitrospiraceae bacterium
GGACAAGGCGGCACGCTGACTCGACTTGGACGGGTCGGTGGGGATGTTCACTATGTGCTGTTCGTGCTTCTTCGCTATTGGATTCCGACGGTTCTTCCGCCTTCCGGACGGGAACGGACGACTAAGAACGATCAAGATTACTGGCTGGAATCCGAGCAGATTCTCAAGGGCGCGGTGGTTCGCCTGCGTGAGCTGAAGCCGTTGATCGAACTGCTGACGGCGCCCAATCCCTTCGCGCCGCGCACGGAACCCGTCGCCGCGCCGGTGGCTGAAGTTGAGCTGGCTCGGATGCTTGAGGGCATCGCGGAAGTGGCGGGAAGCTACGGCGGGCCCGACTACACCTCCGTCATCAAGAACTTCGATCCCATTCCGCTTCGCCAGACGCAGCCGTTCAAGCACAACAAGAAGAACAGCGCCGAACTGTGGGTCGTGTTCCTGCTTCGTGAACACTTGAGAGCGTTGGGCGTCGGAAAAGATCGGTATTGGCCGTTGATCGCCGAAGTAGTCTCAGCCGCCGGCATCCAGCAGCCGACCGGGAATACATACACGTCCGATGAGCTCAAATCCTGGTGGCAAAAGAACTGGCCCCGCACCTACACGCAGCTTGAACACAAATCCGCCGCCACGACGCCGACCGGTGCGGCGTACCAGCATGATTTTGACTGGTTTAAGACGTGGTACAACTGGCAAATGTCCCGCCCCCTATCAGGCAGTTGAAAAAGGTCTCCATTTCACCCGCCCACCCCAAGCGCACCAAGACGCGCTCCTTCCCGAGCTTCGTTCTCGGCTCGCCGACATCCTCGACGTAGCCCACGTGGGAAAAGAGCCGGTCCCGGCCGGCTCGGGGCTGGGCGGGTGAAAATGAGGCTACGCCCGTAGTGTCGGCTTCGCCTGCGGTCGCGCTCGGGAAGGGGGCGCGTCTTGGCGCGCCTGGGGAGGGCGGGTGTGATAGATAACTTGTTTGAGCAGCCTGGGAAAGCAGTTAATCAATCACCTATAAATTTAAGATAGAGATGCGGCTCCTGCTGACATTGTTGAGGAGCGATTTGACACGTAAGAATAGCTCCTTCTTCCTCCATCTTCGACGGCGTCAGCAATTCGATCCCATTCGGTCAAAACGTGCTCATTTGTAAACGTGCTCATTTGTAATTGAAGCATGTGTCTCCGTACAGGTCGATGAATCTCAAGCACTGATAGGAAAGGTCATCGCAGGATGCCAAGTGGGGACTTATTGAGCAGGCCGGCAAATAGTGCGTAGGTTTTGATCAAGCGGCATAGCAGACATGCTGTTCACGAAAGAGGTTCTTGATGACCTGCGGTTGCTTCTGCCGACGATGAAGATGGCGGCGCACGGTCGCCATCATCTCGGGTCGGTTGGTCGGGCGACTCTTGCCCAGGGCGTTGGTCTTCACGTCCTGGTTGAGGAGCTCATCCGGGTTCAGTTCCGGACAGTAGCCAGGGAGCAGGAAGAGTCGCAACCGGGTCGCGTTCTCGGCGACAAAGCGTGTGGTCACCGTCGACTTGTGCACCGGATGACCATCGACGATCAGATAGACTTTGCCGGCGGCCTGCTTGAGCAGGCGCCGCAGGAAGTCGACGAAGAGGGCGCCATCGAACTTGCCATGGAACACCATGAAGGACAAGGTGCCGCGGTTGGTGATCGCCGAGATCATGTTGCAGCCGAAGCGTTGCCCCGTCGCCCGGATGACCGGGGTCTGGCCCAGCGGCGCGGAGCTGGTGCCGGCCACATGGTCACTGCGCAAGCCCATCTCGTCGCCCCAATACATGCTGGCCCCGTCCCGCCGGGCCTCCCGCGCGATGTCCGGATATGTCTCCGACAGCCACCGGGCGATCGCCTCGTCGTTTCGCTCATACGCCCGTCGCACGGGTTTTTGCGGGCTCATGCCCCAGGCCCGAAGGTAGCGTCCGACCGTGGTCAGCGAGACCGTCAGCCCGTATTCCCGCGCGATCAGGTGGACGACCGCTGCCCGCGTCCACAGGTAGAACGGCAGCTTCAGCTGATCCGGCATCTTGCCCATAATCAGGCTGCGGATGCGCTGCGCTTGAGCGACGTTCAGACGCCCGCCCTCTCCGCGCCGGCGACCCCGGCGCTTTGGCTTCAAGGCGCGCAGCCCGCCGACCTTGTCGAGAGCCGCCCACGTGTTCACCGCCCGCAGGCTCACCCCATAGGTCTTGGCCGCTGCGGTCTGCCGACTGCCGGCGCGCACGGCTTTGACGACCAGCCGCCGCAAGTGCGCCTGCGCCGCCGGAGCCAGTTTTCGGGCATCGTCTTTTCTGGGCATGCTCCATTATACCACGCTACGCACTATTTAGTGAACTGATCAGTAATATGAAAGAAGCGAAACGAGACCAGATGTTCAGCAAATCTCATCCATTTTTCAAGCTGATCGGGAAGGGAAGTGATTCCGCTCGGGACGTGAGTTCAAATAAATACAAGTATGTCGGCCGAGCGGCGGAAAGAAAGCGGTGAGGCCGGTCTTTGTGGATACGAG
>JBOHOS010000656.1:0-16074 GCA_050731295.1 Nitrospiraceae bacterium
CGCTATCACCATTTTTATGGCGAGGATCTTCGGGTCGAATGCCCGGTCGGATCCGGACACATGTTGAATCTCAAAGAAATCGCCGCCGAATTGGCCCGGCGTTTGTCGGGGATTTTCTTGCCCGACGAGCAGGGGCGTCGCCCCTGTCACGGAGGAGAGCAGCGGCTCGCGGAGGATCCTCATTGGCGTGACTTGGTGCTCTTCCACGAATATTTTCACGGCGAAACGGGGCGCGGTGTCGGGGCCAGCCATCAAACCGGCTGGACGGCGCTCGTGATTCGGTGTCTCGAAGCGATGGCGAAGTATCGAACAGCGTTGTCCCGAGATTCTTTTTCCGAGAAGTCGTTGCCTTCGGCGCAGCGGAGACCCAAAGGCGCTCGATAGTCCCTCTCGCCGGCCGTTTCCGAGAATGCGACCTAAACACCTATTTTGTCGCGGAATTCTCTCTCCTGTCACGTCCCTTCGCGCACGAACCTGTCGTTCCTATAACAAAACTCCTTCTCAGGCGACTACGTCTCACACCACCGACGAGGGAGGCGCCGATGCGCTGCACACGATGTCGTCACGCTATGACCCCAGGCGAGGTGTACGATCTGCCTGATGCAAGCGGCCATCTCACCGTCAAGACCTGGCGTTGCAGGATGTGCGCTGGTGTTCAAGAACCTCAAATGATTTGTACAGCGCTCGTATGGTTTGCAGATTATCCACTTTGGGAACTCATACTTCGTGCCCGGCGACGCATGGCGAGCAAGCCAATGATGATGGCGAGCAATACGACCAGCGAGACGATGACGAGCGTGCGATGGACCAGAGGAGAGAGGCGGTGCCACTCTTCGCCGAGACTATATCCAAGGGCAATGAACGTGGCCGACCAGAGCAGGGCTCCGCAATAGGCGAATCGAGCGAAACTACTCAGAGATAATTCCGATGCGCCGGCAAGCAGGGCGGCGAGGTGTCTCACACCTGGAACGAAATAGGCGATGAGCAAAGCATATTTCCCCCATCGATGAACCCACGCCTGTCTCTTTGCAATGTGCTCGGGGCTCAGGTGGAGGATTGGGCCGAGCTTCGTGACAACGTGAGGCCCGGCGAGGCGCCCCAGTCCATAACTGAGACTGATGCCGGTCGCGCTGCCGAGAAAGGCGGCTCCCAGTGACGGACCCAGCGTCAGTTCTCCTTTAAAGCTCAGATAGCCGACAAACGTCAGCAAGGCTTCGTCCGGCACCGGTAGTCCGACGATGCCCAGCATGAGCAGAACGAATACGGCGATATAGCCGTGACGGCTGATCCAGTCAAAGCCGGCGTCCATGCAAGCCACCGTGGCATCACAAGCGGATAGAGCAAGAACACACGATTGTGTCCGCGATGCTACTGATCTTGCCGGCGGGAGTCAAAGGACCAGTTCTTGCTCGCTGGATTTTCTTTGTGCCGCTTCCTATACTCTCCCGATCTGTACGAGTCCCTTCTGATTGATGGCCATGATACGTTGTTCTTGGGCGAAGACCGACCTCGACATTGCCTACCACGATAAGGAGTGGGGCGTGCCGCTGCACGATGACCGGGCACTGTTCGAGTTTCTGATCTTGGAAGGCGCGCAGGCCGGGCTGAGCTGGGCGACGATTCTGAAAAAGCGAGACCGCTACCGGCTTGTCTTTGACCATTTTAATGTCAAGAAAGTGGCGAAGTACAAGTCACAGAAAATAGCGCGACTGCTGGCCGATGCCGGCATTGTCCGGAATCGGCTAAAAATTGCGGCGGCGGTGCTGATTCCTTCGCTATAGTGAGATCGGCCGATCCCGCTGACCTGCGATATCGTTTCTCCTGCAACATTCCAGGTGTCTGGTCATTGTGAGGAAGCGACACACCATACAATTTCTTAAAGCCGGGAGATTGGCTGCCGTCCTTCACATCGTTATGATCATAGCGGCCTGCTCTCAGGAGGACCGGATTGACGCTCAGGCGGAGATTATCAGAGCTGATCCGGCAGTGGACCATATCATTCCACGTGCTGCAAGGCTCGAGCTCCTTGCTACAGGTTTCACATTGACCGAGGGGCCAGTCTGGCACAGAGACGGGTACCTCTTGTTCAGTGATCTGAACAGCAACCTCATCCATCAATGGATGCCGAACGGTGGAGTCTCGGTGTTTCGGGCAAAGAGCGAACACACCGGTAAGACTGCATTGGAGTACTCCTTTCCGAACGGTCTCACGCTCGACAAGGAAGGGAAGCTCACGATCTGTGAGCACGGCAATCGGCGTGTCACTCGTCTCGAGAAGGATGGGAACATGACGGTACTGGCTGACCGGTACGAAGGTCATCGCTTGAACAGTCCGAACGATCTGGTCTATCGGTCCGACGGACGGCTGTACTTCACCGATCCGCCGTTCGGCCTCCCGAAGGTCTTCGATGATCCAGATAGGGAATTGCCGTACAGCGGCGTGTTTGCTCTTTATGACGGCAAGCTTCAATTAGTCAGCACGGATTTGAACGGCCCCAACGGTCTCGCGTTCTCGCCCGACGAGAAGTATCTGTACGTGACGAACTGGGATGCCAAAAGGAAAGTCGTGATGCGGTATAAGACGAGCGCCGACGGTTCCCTGTCCAACGGGATGGTGTTCTACGATATGACTGTGGCATCGGGCGACGCAGCCCTCGATGGCATGAAGGTCGATCAACAAGGCAATCTGTATGTAACCGGGCCTGGGGGCCTCTGGATTCTCTCTCCCAGCGGGAAGCATCTGGGCACGATCAAGGGACCGGAACAACCTGCCAACGTTGCCTGGGGCGACGAGGATGGCAAAACACTCTACTGGACTGCGCAAACGGGGCTGTATCGAATACGCCTCACCATCCCCGGCGTCCGGCCGTGAGATCCTAACCATTGAGTGAAGGGGCCGGATCGTCTCAATCCCCATTCCTGAGGACTGCTTGTCGTACATTCTTGCGCTAGATCAGGGCACGACGAGTTCGCGGGCCATCGTGTTTGATCGCGACGGCAGGGTCAAGGCCGTCGCGCACCAGGAAGTCCCACAGATCTTCCCCAGAGCCGGCTGGGTGGAGCACGATCCGAACGAACTCTTGCGCTCGCAGATCAACGTCGTCGTTGAGGCGCTCGGCCGGGCCCACGTGGGGGCGCGCGATCTTGTGGCCGTCGGCATCACCAATCAGCGCGAGACGACCATTGTCTGGGACCGCGACACCGGGCAGCCGATCTACAACGCCATCGTATGGCAGGACCGCCGCACCGCTTCGATCTGCGACAAGCTCAAGGCGGACGGCTGCGAGACGATGATCCAACAACGCACGGGGCTGGTGATCGACGCGTATTTTTCCGCCAGCAAGATCGCCTGGATTCTGGACCACGTGCCGGGAGCGCGCGAACGCACAACGGCGGGGGCATTAGCCTTTGGGACGGTGGACAGTTGGCTGGTCTGGAAGCTCACCGGCGGGCGAACACACATCACGGATGTGAGCAACGCGTCCCGCACCATGCTCTTCAACATTCATACGGGCACATGGGACGAGGACCTCCTTCATCTGTTCCGAATTCCCGCGAGCCTCTTGCCCGAGGTGCGCTCCTCCAGCGAGGTGTATGGCGCGATCACGACGACGCCGGAATTGAAAGAGGTGCCCGTGGCCGGGCTTGCGGGCGATCAGCAAGCGGCGCTCCTCGGCCAGGCCTGCTTCACCCCTGGCCTGACGAAGAATACCTATGGGACCGGCTGTTTCATGTTGCAGAATACGGGCGAGCAGGCAGTGGTGTCGCGGAACCGGTTGCTCACCACGATTGCCTGGAAAATCGGTCAGCGCACGGACTACGCTCTCGAGGGAACCGTCTTTATCGGGGGAGCCGTGGTGCAGTGGCTCCGCGATGGACTCGGACTCATGCACTCGACCGGAGACATTGAGGCGCTCGCCGGTTCTGTCCCGGATAACGGCGGCGTGTATCTGGTTCCGGCGTTCGCCGGTCTCGGCGCCCCGCATTGGGACCCGTATGCGCGCGGGTTGCTCATCGGGCTGACGCGCGGCACTACCGCAGCGCATATCGCCCGGGCGGCGCTCGAAGGCATCGCCCATCAAGTGGCGGATCTGGTTGATGCGATGCGCGCCGACACCGGCATCCGGGTGGAAGAGCTGCGCGCGGATGGCGGCGCCTCGATGAACGATCTGCTGCTGCAGTCCCAGGCCGATCTCCTCGGCGTCCCGATCGTCCGCCCGGCCGTGATCGAAACGACCGCGCTGGGCGCGGCGTATCTCGCAGGGCTTGCCGTGGGCTATTGGCGCAGCATGCAGGAGATCTCCGCCCAGTGGCGCATCGAGCGCCGGTTCGAACCCCGGATGTCGCGGGATCAGGCGCACGCGCTGCGGGAACGGTGGCGCGCGGCGCTCGAGCGGGCCAAAGTATGGGACACGAAGGATCGCGTATGAATCGCCGGGACATGGTCAGCCGCATGGACGGTCGGACGGAACCGTGGGATCTGGTGATCATCGGGGGCGGCGCGACCGGCGTCGGCGTCGCGGTGGATGCCGCGTCTCGCGGGTACGCGGTCCTGCTGCTCGAGCAGAGCGATTTTGGAAAAGGGACCTCCAGCCGCAGCACCAAGCTGGTGCACGGGGGCGTGCGCTATCTCGAGCAGGGGAACATCGCGCTGGTGCTGGAGGCGCTGAAAGAGCGGGGCATTCTGCGGCGGAACGCGCCGCACCTCGTCCACGATCTGCCCTTCGTGGTGCCGAACTACGACTGGTGGGAAGCGCCGTTCTATGGACTCGGTTTGAAGGTTTACGACCTGCTCGCCGGCAAGTACCACTTCGGCCCGTCGCAAATCCTGTCACGAGAAGAAACCCTGGAGCGTTTGCCTACGATCAAGACCGAGGGATTGCACGGTGGGGTCGTCTATTACGACGGCCAGTTCGACGATGCGCGGCTCTTGATCAATCTGGTGACGACGGCGGCGGAACAGGGCGCGACCCTACTGAACTATGTGCGCGTGATCGGATTCACCAAGGGCGCCGATGGGTTCCTTGATGGTGTTGTGGCCGGCGACGCGGAAACGGGAAAACAGTTTTACGTTCGCGCACGGGTCGTGATCAACGCGGCAGGCGTATTTTGCGACGGCGTACGCCGCATGGCCGACCCCGGCGTCACGCCGCTGATCACGCCCAGCCAGGGCATTCATCTTGTGTTCGACCGGTCGTTTTTGCCGGGAACCAGCGCCATCATGGTCCCGCACACCAGTGACGGGCGCGTGATGTTTGCGATCCCCTGGCATGAGCACACGCTGGTAGGCACCACGGATACGCCTGTTGCCGATGTGTCCCTGGAGCCCCGGCCCATGGAAAAGGAGATCGAATTCATTTTGACCACGGCAGCTCGATACCTCCACAAGGCCCCGAGGAGACGCGATGTCCTGAGCGTCTTCGCCGGAATCCGCCCGCTGGTCGGGGCCGGCCACGGCACGAGCACGGCCGCGCTGTCGCGGGACCATGCGGTTCACATCGACCGCTCCGGCTTGCTCACGATCGCCGGGGGAAAATGGACCACCTACCGGTACATGGCGGAAGACTGCGTCGACCAGGCATCCGCCCTGGCCAGGCTTCCTGAGCGACCCTGCGGCACCACGCGCCTCCCGATCCACGGGTTCCACGAGCACGCCGAACAATTCGGGCGTCTGGCGATGTACGGCGCCGACGCGCCGGCCATTCAGGACTTGGTGCGCATCGAGCCAGGCCTCGGGGGACCGATGCATCCGGCTCTGCCGTACTGCGGCGCCGAGGTGATCTGGGCCACCCGCTTCGAGATGGCTCGCACGGTGGAAGACGCGCTTGCACGGCGCACCCGGGCCCTGCTGCTCAACGCCCGCGCAGCGGTCGAGATCGCTCCCCGCGTCGCGGAGTTGATGGCCCGTGAACTGGGACGCGATGCGGCCTGGCAGGCGGAGCAGGTCAGGACGTTTCAGGAGTTGGCGAACGGGTACCAGGTTGGGTGATTCTGTTGCCGCTGAAGCGGCGGGCTATGGATCGGGCTTGGACGTGAGGCGTTTATGAATGACTTTGCGGCTGAGCTTCATGAGCGTGAAGGACAGGCCCAGCGCGATCGGGACGAAAATAGCGGTCGCATAGGTGGCGTTGTGAATCCAACCGAGTTCGTGAAAGGCCTTGAAGATATAGCTCGCAAGACCGCTCAGATAGTACGCAATAATGATGACGGACAATCCTTCCACCGTGTGCTGGAGGACGGCTTGGCTTTTGGTCGTTTGATCGACGCTGGACAAGAGGACGAGATTTTGCCCTTCGAGCAGCAGATCGACTCGCGCGCGAATGAGCGCGATAATGCCTTCGAATCCGCTCTTCAACGTCTCAATGCGTCGCAGTAATTGTTGGTATCCTTCAGCGACTCCGGTTACCCCGCCAAGGACATAATCGGACAGCAGACGGCAAGGGGGCAGCGGCTGTTCCTGAAGCGCATGCACTGTGGTCTGGACAATCTTGTCATAAGGGACGGCGGCCGAGAGCTCATAGTGCATCCTCCCGGCCAGGCGGTTGACCTTCATCAAATCTTCCGTCAGATGATTGAGCCATCGCTGGAGCGAGGTCGAGGTGGACGCGTTCAATTGATCGGTGATAATTTCCCGCTGCCTGAGATGAAGCTGCTCGAACGCATAGACCTCATCGACGGCCGACGAGAAGATCGGCTTCTGCATCAGGATCAAGTGGTAGTACGTTTCGATCCGGACGAGGGCGTCCACGATCTGCAGCAAATGATTCGCGGGCGTGGCCGCGGAGAAAATCACCAGATACCGTTCCCGGTCATGCTCATCCGGCGTAAAGGTCGTCACCACCGAGATGTTCTCTCCCAGCACACGGCTCCCGTAGAGGGTGGAGCCCGGCATCACGGAGCGGCATTGCTCGGGTGAGACGTCAGGCCCCTGTGTGATCAGGATGTCCAACGCATTGACCCGAAGGCCCAAGGGCGAAATGGGGAACAGATAGTTGGGAAAGGTGAGGGGCCCGAACGAAAGGGGTTTCCCCGTATCGGACGGAATGTGCCACACCTGGTAGCTGTAATATTCGGTGTGAGCATCCCATACAATGATGAGACGATCCCCGCTGCTTGCAGTTCGAACACCGTACCCGAATTTGTCATGTAACACCGACGTCGCCGCTGGGACCTCGAGCGATTGCAGGATCTGCCTGAATTCCTCGCGGCTCCGGGGACGTTCGATCGGCGGGTTCGCCATGCGATGAGCCACATGATGAACATGGGCCGGCAGGGCAAGCCATTCCTCGAGGCTTTTCTGAGGACGCTCGTGCAGTCGCCGCAGGTGTTCTCGATCGTGTCCGGTAGAGGGCATCGTCTGCTGCTCCGCAGGTTTCTTCGGAGGTCTTATTTTCCCGCCGGGGCCTTCACCGTGGCGCCGATGCTGTTCAAGCCGGCCGCCGCGCACGCTTCATCGAGGTGACCGCCGGGCGCGCCGCCGACGCCGATTCCGCCGACCACCTCGCCATCTATTTCGATCGGCAGGCCGCCGCCCAGAATGAGGATTTTCTCGTCCATATCTCGTAGTCCTTGGACGGCCGGCATCTTGGCCGCCATCTCGGCGATCTCGCCGGTGGGACGGCGCAGGCTGGCGGCGGTATACGCTTTCTTGCTGCTGCTGCCGATCGTATGCGGCCCGGCGCCATCCGCTCGCATCTGCGCTTTCAGCACTCCCGCTCGATCGACAACCGCCACGCTCACGCGATAGCCGTCTTGCTTGCACTTTTCAACGGCCGCAGACGCCGCTTTGCCGGCCAAGGCCAGGGGCAAGGTTGCTTCGCGCGGCAGGTCTTCGGCCCCGGCCTGTACGAATCCAAAGGATAGCGCTGCGGTCAGCGCCATCATGTACGTTCGAGGCGCACGCAAGTTGCACGATTGATGCATGGCGCTCATCGATTTCTCCTTCTCGATTCCAGGAAGGCGGTTTCCGGGCGGTGTCGAGCCGAGAGATATCAGGGCGGGAGGACCTCTGTCAATGAGTGCGTCATGCATGATCACGTCCGTGCAGGCACAGTTTACACAGGCCGGGGGTGTCTCTAGAATGCTGCGAATCATGGGTCCGCTGGACGGGAGCCTGGCTTCTTCAGGGAGGGGCCACACGAATGATCGGGGTCACGACCCACGTGCTCGATACGTCGAACGGCCGACCGGCTAGCGGGATCGCTGTGATGCGGGGAAAGGAGTCACCGATGCGGATGGTCGTGCCGGCAGCCTGTTCCCCACCGGCACACGTCTTCAGGAAGGCGCCTACCGACTCACGTTTGATACCGGCGCGTACTTTCGCTCTCAGCATGCGCCTGGTTTTTATCCGGAGGTGGCCGTCGTCTTCCTGGTGCGGGACACCGCCCAGCACTACCACATTCCGCTGCTGCTCGCTCCCTATGGATACACGACGTACCGAGGAAGCTGAACAGGCTGTCATCCCGTAACGTTCAGGCTGCCTCTCAGACTCTTTTCAAGGAGACCCATGCGCGATGACGATGGTCCGGCTCGTCGCATCAATCATTGTGGCCGTGTCCGTGTTGCACGACGGTAAGTCCCGAGGGATGGACGAGCCGGGCCATCGCGCTGGAAAGACGGCACACGCCGGCGAGAACATTCGCCTCGATCCGCGCTTTGATACCCTGGTCCCCGCCGACGCACAGGTGGAAAAAATCGCCGGTGGATTCACCTGGGTCGAAGGGCCGGTCTGGAATCCGCATGGCCGGTTTCTGCTCTTTTCCGATATCCCGGCCAACTCGGTCTTCAAGTGGCAGGAGGGCCGCGGCATCGATCTGTTCTTGAGGCCCAGCGGCTACACCGGCGTGCTGCCGTTCGAGGGCAAAGAGCCGGGCTCGAACGGGCTGGCTTTTGATAGGGCTCCCCGTGCTGGCAGAGAACCAGTCTCCCGGGACCGGCGGATCGCGAGGATCGAACCGGATGTCCGAACGACCGTCCTGGTCGATCGATATCAGTGAAAGCGCTTGAACAGCCTGAATGACCTGGTCTTCAAGTCGAACGGGGATCTTTATTTCACCGATCCGCCATTCGGCCTGCCGAAACTCTTCGACGATCCGGACAAGGACCTCCGGTTCCAAGGCGTCTATCGATTGTCGGCCGGCGGCACGCTGACGCTGCTGGTACAGGACATCAACGCGCCGAACGGCCTCGCATTTTCTCCCGATAAACGTACCCTCTATATCACCTATATCACCGACGTGAACCCGGAGCGGCCGGCGTGGCTGGCCTACGCTGTCATGGCTGACGGCAGCCTCGCGAACGGCCGGGTTTTCTTTGACGCCAGCCAATGGCAGACACCTCACTATGACGGGCCTGACGGACTGAAAGTCGACGGCGACGGCAACCTCTTCGGCGCCCGGCCCGGCGGCATCAGCGTCTTCGGGCCGGACGGTACCCACCTCGGGAGCATCGAGACCGGAGCGGCGACCTCCAACCTCGCCTGGGGAAATGATGGCTCGACCCCTGTATATGACGGTTTCCTCGGCCGTTTATCGCATCAGGCTCAGCGCGAAAGGGGCGGAGCCGGGTCGTTCCTTCCTCACCTCGGAACGATTCGAACGCGATCCTGACAGCCTTCTCCGCCACCGCCAGGATGACCGTGCGTTTCCGCACGAGTGTGTGAGATTGCACGCTGACGTAGTACATGGTATACGTGGTGCCCCTAGTGTTCTAAAGCAAGCGCAAGATTAACAGACAGACTGACACTGGTGGTCCTAACCTACTGCAGCGAGCCGATCTAGACCTGCAGTAAGATGATGGAGAGACGTTGAGTAGGCAATGAGGAATGCGGTGCAAGCGGCTGAATCAAGTTGCGGACGGGGCTGGGAACTGGTTCCGGGAAAAGCGGCATTCCTGTCAATCGGACCGGACGGGACCGTGTTTCACGTCGGCGAGGACGGTTCGATCTGGTGTTGGAACGGGAGTGATTGGGACTCCTACCCAGGCGAGGGGGTCGGGGTGGCCATCGAACCCGATGGTACTCCGTGGCACTGGAATAAGACGAACGACATGTATCGATGGACCGAGGACGGTTGGCAGCATTTTCCCGGATGGGCCACATTTGTAACAATCGGAATCGACGGCTCCATATGGCATGTTGGCCGGTGGATCAGCTTAATTGGGGGACCGATCTACCGCCGGCATGGATCGGATTGGATTGAATATCCGAGTCATGCGGCCGGCCTCGCCGTTGAGCCAAACGGAACCCCTTGGCACTGGAATGCCGAGGGGCAGATCTATCGGTGGACAGCCTCCTCGTGGGAAGAGGTCCCTGGTCGGGCGCACTTTATCGCGATTGGACCGGAGGGATCGGTGTGGCAGGTGGGATTTGATCAGAGATGGGAGGTAGGGTATGGCATATATCGGTGGACTGGTGCGGAATGGCAAGCCATTGACGGAGCCGCAGTTGGTCTCGCCACTGCCCCGAATGGCTTGCCGTGGCACTGGAACAAGAACGGAGAAATTTACAGAAGATTTTAGAGATCACGACAACCCTCACCTTGAGGTGGACAGATGACCGGTGGTTTCACCGGCAGCCTTGGCAACGGGTTCTTTTATCAGATTTAGGTAGTTAATCTTACCTCGCTGATCTTGTCGGTTCGACTCTTTCTTTTTTAACGACGCTCAGCATCAGGCCCCCTTCAGTCACAATCTCCCATGCCTCGTCCTCTCCATGGCGTCTCATCACTGTCTTTTCCAAGATCAGCCGGTAAAGCCGGGTCCTCTTAGAGCCTTCGCCTGATCATGGCAGCCGCATTGGCTTCGGACCCGCGTCTGGTCATTGCTCACCAGGGTCGTTGTGCAGCCCGGGTCACGCATGAACATGCTAGGACTTTAGTCTAATTGCCATCCCCGATGAGCATGCGTAGTCTGGCCCCGCGTGAACCGTTGCGGTGAGTCTGCAGCCATGCGCATGAGCCGGTCACACGATGCCCGAAGGCATGGCTCGGATGTGTGTTCAGGCTTCACGCCAGGAGGTGAGCTATGAAGAGAAACCGGACGCAGAGGCGCAGCGCCCGGCACGTGAGCGCCTTGTTCCTGATCGTCTCGCTGATCCTAGGCTCGTCTAGCCTTTGGGCAATGGATCGTCAGCGCCCTGCTGAGCCTGGCCCCCGGTATCGCGGTATCGTCTCGGGCCTCCATGGCGACGCATGGGTGACGCCTGACATGGGAGAACAGATCAGGCCCTTGCAGTTTCACGATGCTGTGAATGACGGTGACGTGCTGGCAACCGGTCCCGGAAGCCTCGTCGAAGTGCTGGTGGACCAGGCGGTTTTCGTCAGGCTCCATGAACATTCCACGCTTCGGTTTCTCGAAGGAAAACCTGGCACGACGGCGATCCATTTGAAGACGGGCCAGGCGCGTCTGTCGGTGGCGCGGGCCGGCCCCGCTGTGACGATACACACGCCTGCGGCCACGACGGTCACGTGGGGCGGCTTAATTCACATCACGGTTACGGCCAACCATGACCAGGCCGATGCAGCGCGTCAGGATGCCGGATCATTCAGGCCGGAGGTCCGTCACACCTCGATTCTCATGAAGAACCTATCCGATCGAGTGGAAACGTTTGATGTCCTGGAGGGAGCATTCCAACTGCGATCATGGATGCCGGGTGAAACGTCGGTGACCGTTCAGCCGGGACAGCGCATCCAGGTGACGGAAGGTCACATAGGGAAACCCATGGCCATCTCAACGACATCTCAGGAAGCTCACACCCTGCCCGCCGTCGTATTGCACACGCGCACCTCGGAACAAGGAGTTCGGCATATCGCCGCTCAGCAGAAGCTCCAAGCCGAGGCTCTGCAGCGTGCCATGATGGAATCCCTGGAAAGTGAAACCATGGAGACGGATAACGCGACGAGGAGCGCGATCATTTCCACCACGGGCGCAACACTTCCCACCTTCGCCCAGCCGACGCCCCAGCCGGTATCCGTCCCAGGCGTTGTCATCGCCACGACGGGCACGCCGGCGTCGCAGCTCCCACAGCCGTCGCCGATGGGGCCCGGTCCCTCGTCCGGCCCCGGTTCCTCGTCGGGTCACGGCCCAGGCTCACTTCTGGATCGTATTCTTCCACCGGGCCTGAGATTCGATCGTCGTTAGCAAGGGCCTGACACTGCTGGGTTCGGGGCGTCGATCGTGCAGTGATGATTGCAGGCGTATCCGCTAATCGAAAGATGACCACAATTGATGAGCCACAGAGAGGCCATGAAGGGCGATTGGAAGGGTCAGTGCGTTCAAAAATTAGATTGCGCGCAACGAACCCCGATCGTCGCGGCGCGCAGATCAGGGGGGCCGCCGTTGCGGGTCGCCGTGCGCAAAAGATTCGGTCGGCTCTTCCACGATCCGCCACGCACGCTCTTGTAGCGGCCGGTGGTGGGACCATGGGGGTTGCGCTCCGGCATGACGGTATAGTAGTCCACCCCGAACCAGTCCTGCACCCATTCGGCCGCATTGCCTGCCATGTGACGGACGCCATAGGGACTCTGCCCTTCTTCACCGCTAGTCACCGCTGCAACCAGCGGGATTTCATGGACGTGGTACTGACCGAACACGGCTAAGCCGGGTTGCGGCCTGGTGCGCCCCCACGGAAACAGGTTCCCGTCAGTGCCACGCGCCGCCTTTTCCCACTCAGCCTCGGTGAGAAGCCGTTTCCCGCGCGCCTTGCAAAATTCGTCCGCCTCGGTCCAGGTCACGTACAAGGCAGGCCAACTGGCGATCACATAATCAGGCAGGTAGTGAATGGTGATGACGTGCCAGATCAATCGCTGCAGCTCTTCGGATGGATGGCGTTGCCGCGCGTGCAGGTAGGCGAGATACTCTGCCATGCTGACCTCGTCACGATCGATCAGATAGCCGTCGAGCCAGACGCGCCGCTGCGGTTGCTCGGTATCATCAAATTGAATGTCCAGACTGTAGGGACTTTCGCCATCATTCCGCGGCGTGCCCATCACAAACCAGCCCTCGGGGATCGTAACCATGGGCGAGGGTTGAGCGAGAGTGGCAATAGCCGCCACGTGGCGGACCAGTTCTTGAGAAGGTTCGGGCTCGAAGGCCCAGGCGCTTGAGTGCTCTAGTCCAATGATGAACAGGGCAACGAAAGCAACGCGGAGGGGCAATATACGCCGGATGTACGCCGGACCAGCAACGCAGTTCACAATTCTGTATACCGGAACGCATACGGAAGAGACAACTGTGCCCAAAGCGAGGCAAGCCGAAAACGAATCGTCTGAAATGATGTACCACTCTTCAGGAGGAAGATGCGGGCAAGAGGAGGGGAGATGGGAGTCAGCCACGACAGCTCATCGAAGGCGAGCAAGGCATGCGAGCTATTTTCGTTGCTTGAGTTTGGCCTTCCAGGCTCGCGCGAGTCGTTGCGCTTTGGAGACCTGCGTGGGCGGGAGATCCCTCAAGATCGCCGCCTGAAGCTCAATAGCCTCTTCATTGTGTTGATCTGCCGCCAACGCCGCCCACAGGTAGGCTTCGATCGGGTCTTTAGGAACGCCGAGCCCCAACCGGTACGCCATAGCCAGATTGACCTGCCCGCTGGCATCGCCTTGTTCGGCGGCCGCGCGAAACCATCGAACCGCTTCGACATGGTTCTGAGAGACGCCTTCACCTCGCAGGGACATCAGCCCTACGGTCACTTGCGCCCCCGGATGGCCTCGCTCGGCCGCGAGCTGGGACCAATAGAATGCTTCCGCGGAGTCCTTGGTGATGTCGCCGCCGGCCAGATAGATGCAACCGACGAGATACTGCGAGTCGGGGAGACCCTGCTCCGCGGCCTCGTGAAGGAACCCGAGGGCCGCATGGAGATCGAGCGGCACCCCATGGCCTTGCAGATACCTGAGTCCTAGGTTGTGCGCGGCGGTCGGATGGCCCTGCGCCGCCGCCAATCGATACCACGACACCGCGGCCGCCTCATCTTGCGGGACGCCCTGCCCGAGCGAGTACATCATCCCCAGACTGTACTGAGCGTGAGCTTTTCCCTGCGCCGCGCCGCGCTGGAACCACTGCCGGGCGACTCGATAATCGCGCGTCACGCCCTGGCCGCGGTGATACATGACACCGAGTAGCATCTGCGCCGTGGCCTCTCCTTGTTCGGCGGCGAGTCGAAACCATCGCGCCGCTTCCGAATCGTCTTGGGGCACGCCGAGACCGGAGAGGTACAGGGCGCCCAGATAGTATTGACCTAAGGCCAAGCCTTGCGCCGCGGCCCTCCGGTACAATCGAGCGGCGGCGGCATCGTCTTGCGGCACGACCTCGCCGTCTTGATAGGCTCTGGCCATGAGGACGTCGGCCAATGCACCAGCTCTATCAGCGGTTGAGACGTCAGCCAGATCCGACCCCGTGGCTCCATTGACCGTGACATCGTTGTCGCCCGCATACGCCGGCGTTGAGAACAAGAGGCACATCGTCATGAATCCTGCAAGAACCAGCATCTCAAACTCCCTAACCGACGAGCGAGGATGGTGGAAGGATGGTCAACTGATGTGAGGTGATGACGTCGTTAGGGAGCATCATCCGTGATCAGGCGCGGGACGGGCAATTAGACTTTGGTCATAGGACGTTAGTCTCGGCCTGGTCCAATCTTTGATGTCTTTCTCGGCTGCTCTACAACTATTCCATGTAACCGACAACTCATCGACGATCACAAACTGTCGTATCGAATCGAATACGCCTGGTATCCGGTTCGATACGGACCGGCGGCGGCGGGCGTAGTCCCCTAGTCAGAAGCCGTTGAAAGAGGGGAGAGACGATCACGGATATCACCGAACGGAAGCACATGGAGGAGGCGCTGCACCAAGCCTAAAAGATGGATGCGCTGAGCCGGCTCGCCGGCGGCATGGCTCATGACTTCAATCACCTGCTGACCGTCATTTATGGGTTCAGCGAGCAGGTGTTGAACCAACTGGATCACCATGATCCGCATCGGATCCATCTCAATCAGATTCAGGATGCGGTGGAACGGGCGGCAGTGCTCACGCGCAATCTTGTCGCCTTCAGTCATCATCAAGTGCTTCAGCCGACGATCCAAGACCTCAACGTGGCCATCACTGAAATGGAGACCCTGCTTCGCCGGCTCATTGGGGAGCAGATCGAGCTGTCGATCGCGCTCAGCGCCGAGGCCGGGCAGATCGTGGCGGACTGGCAGCAGCTCAAGCAGATTGTGGTCAACCTGGTCAACCATGCTCGGGACGTCATGCCGCATGGCGGCCGCATCATGATTGCCACGACCACAAGGGCGGTAGGGGCGGCGGCTTTGCAGCATACGGTGAGGCAACGAAACGATTTTGCTGGTGGAGGACGATGAAGATGTTCGTCTGGTGGTCGGTGATATGTTGCGCGCACAAGGCTATTCGGTGCGGGAGGCCGCGGATGGAGCGCAAGCCCTGCAGATGCTGCACACCACTCCAGGCCCGCTGCATTTAATCCTCACGGATGTGATGATGCCGCGCGTGACGGGTCCCCAATTCGTGAAGCATATTGAGTCGCTCCTGCCAACGGTCAAAGTCCTCTATATGTCCGGGTATACCGACCAGATTCTCGAGCCCGCCACCGGTCAGCCCCTCGCCTTCATCCAGAAGCCGTTCAGCGCTCAGGTCCTCATCAAGAAGATTCGAGAGACGCTGGTGCATTAGCCATCCCGTTGAATATTTCCCCGGCTCCACCGACTCCTCGCCCTCGGAGCAACGCCTCCCGCGATCATCCGCGTTGAAGCCTTGTGCCGAAGCTGCTATAGGGAACGGAACCGAACCGGACATTACGTCCCCTCTACACCGACACGCCATGAGACAGCCGGCGCAAGAATCGATGCCGATCGAGCTGAGAGATGCGCAGAAGGGCCGTTTTCTATTCGGCCACCTCGTGGAATTTCGACGGCGGCCGCTGGAAACGATGGCCGCATGGCAGCGGCAATACGGCGATCTGGTCCGGTTCAAACTGGGACCGCGCACGTTGTACCTGCTCAGCCATCCGGACCTGGCCGAAGAGGTCCTGATCCAGAAGCCGGACGTCTTTGACAAGATCTATCAGCCGA
>JBOHOS010000657.1:0-7113 GCA_050731295.1 Nitrospiraceae bacterium
TTGCCGGTCGGAGCGAGGAAAAATCCGGGGTCGTCGGCCTCGCTGCGGTAGCCGCCCCATAACATGGGCCGGTAATGAAGCAGCAGGTGCCATTCGCGAGCATCGGCGAGGCTGGCATCATTCGCGCGGCGGATGAGGTCGGCCGCATACGAATCACCGCCTTGCTCGGCTGCCTGGACGGCCCGACACAACGCAACAAGGAGCAGGCCTGCCAAGAATCCGATGGATGTTCTCAATGCCGGCCTGAATGCCAAAAAAGAATCGGAGGGGGACGGGTCTCGGGCGACCCGTCCCCCCGGCGTCGCCTAGCGGTTCAGAGACAGCTTCGCCAAGACCGGATGCGAAGCGGCCGCGTCTTGAAGCGCTTTCAGCATCGCAACCGGAGCCGTCTCTCCGGATTGAATGAGGGTCGTATACTTGTCCTGCGTGAGCGAGAAAAATTCGCTCTGTTGCTCGGCGGGCACGCCCATGAGCGTGGCCAACGACGCGAGATGCTCGCCGCCGCCCTGAGCCATTTCCTGGGACAGGCTGTCATAGTTTGAAGCGGCGAACATCATGACCTTATGTTCTGCCATGACCTTGCCGTCATTGGTGCAGCCGGACGTGCCAAAGCTGATCCCGAACGTCTGGCTCCCGAACGTCCCGTTTGTCGTCGCCATCAACACCTGAGGCGCGATATTTTTCTGATGCGTGTATTCCCCCCACGCCAGTTTTCCCAAGCCGCATCCCGGCCCGGTATCGGGATTGGTCGCCATCGCCGCAACAGCCTGCAAACACGCGAACGCGACTACAATCTGCATGACCACGACTTTCTTCATCATCGCCTCCCTCCTGTTATGGTGAAGTGCAGTGCCGGCACTGAGCCAAAAACGGCGGCAGTATAACACAACGACGTCCGAGTCTTACACTGCAAATGCGCCGTGCTCGTTCGCCCTCATCACCGCACCACTTCTTCAACGAAGCTTCGAAACCGCAGCAGATACGGTTTCCCGCCTACTATATGGGTATTGTTATGGTCTGCGCCTTGCACGACATAGAACGATTTCGGCGACGGCGCGGCGTCAAATACCTGCCTCCCGAGTCCGATCGGGATAATGTCATCGCGGTCGCCGTGGATGACCAGGATGGCCACTCGGATGTCCCGCAGCCGGTCGATGAGCCGGAAGCGCGATTGAAGCAACCAGTGGGCCGGCACGCCGAACGTCGCCTTGGCGACCGATTCAACGGAAGGGAATGGAGACTCCAAAATCAGGCCGGCGGCCGGACGTTGACTCGCGACTGTCCCGGCGACAGCCGCACCCAATGAACGACCGAAGAGGACAAGGTGATCCGAACGAATGCCTCGTGTCCTTGCGAGATATCCGTATGCCGCGAACGCATCCTGATAGAGTCCCTCCTCCGATGGCATCCCCTCACTCCGGCCGTATCCTCGATAGTCGAAGAGAAACACCGACAGGCCGGCCCGGTAGAGTTGCGCGCAATTTTCCAACCGGTGGATGATATTCCCCGCATTGCCATGGCACCACAGCAAGACCCCGAGATGTTCCCGTGACTCGACATACCAGCCGAAGAGGTTCACGCCGTCAGCAGACCGGAACCGGACTTCCTCAAGCGGCAGCCGGCTGACTCCGGCCCAATCTCGATCGATCCAGGGGGAAGGATGAAAGACGAACATCCGATCGAGAAAGTTTGCCCTCATGCTCGCCGATCCTCAGGCTGCCCCGCGTATGCGGAGGGACGCCTGCCGGCAGGTTCGAGCCCGTCTCCTCGCTCGCCGAATCCGCCCATCGCCGCCATGCAGGCAAGCCCAATGGCGATCCACACCAGTTCACGCAACCGCCGCAAGATGGCGAACGTGATCCCAGCCAGATCGGAATAGCCGAACGCCATCAGAAGCAGGAGATTGCCGCCTTCCTGGGCGCCGATGCTCCCCGGAATAAAAAACGTTCCCCCTTTAATCAGCACCGCCAGCGCGCCGATGGCAATTGATGTCGGGATATCGGCCGGAGGGCCGACGTAGTAGAGAATCGCGTAAACTTCCAACGCTTCAGCCAACCACCCCAACAGAAAGACACCCGTCGAACAAAGAAAGGCCAGCCGGGCTCGGCTGTAAAAGTCGATGATGGTTCGGTCGAGGGCGCGCAGCTTCTCCTCTCGTGACTCCAGGCTATGAAGACGAATACCGCACCGCCGGAGCAGGCTCACAAGACTGGTGAAAAGCCCTCGGCGCTGTACGGTGAGAAATATCACGATCCCAAACAGCAAGAGTCCCGCGCTCACCATGGCCGCCACGACCTGGACCTGGCGCGATCGGCCGATCTCATTCGATACGGTTCCCGGCTGTATGGTCCAGAACGCGAACCCGATCCCCACAATGACAAAGACGATCTGCGCGACCGTCATAATGGTCTTGGCCAGGATGACCGAGGCCAATCCGTCAACCAACGGAACGCCATGACGTTTGAGGAGGTACGCTTTCAACGGTTCGCCACCCACATACGCCGTCGGGGTGGTCATGTTGACCACCTCTCCCGCGGTTCGAATTGCGAGAAGACGGCCGAACCACACCGTCCTCGCGTACCGGCCCAAGGTCAATCGCCACCCGAACGTTTCCAGCGCATACATCAGGACGGAGGGAAGCAAAATGACCACGAGAGCCACCGGTCCCAATCCCACGGCGGCGTCCACAATGCGAGCCGGCCCGACATGCCAAACGAGCGCGATCAGGGTAAGGAGACCGAGAAGAAGGAGAATGAGTCTCAGCACGAGATTAGATCCATCTCTGCGACGCAGGAATTTATGACGCGCGGCGCCGCCGGATGCTCAAAAAGAGGATCATACCCGCGGCGAAGCTGAACATAAGGGATACGAAGTTGTGGGCCTTCATCCTGCCCGCGGGCGGCCGGCCCACGCCGCATACAGCCAGAATAGGTTGGAACCGATGGCGGCCAGCCACAGAAACACTCCGAGACCATTCAGGAGCGAGAACAGCAGGACCACCACGGAAAAATCTCGGTTCGCAAGATTGTGGACCAGAAGATCGGCACGAGATTGTTGTCCGGGATGATTCGATTCAGTCTGCGTCGGCCGAGCCTTGAGACGAGTGACGAACCAGAGCGAGAGCGCGCTTCCGGCGATGGCGGCGGCGCCGAGGCCGAGCGGCGCGAATGACTGCGTGTCGGCATACCCAGCCCACCCGATGGCCGCAAACATAACCATATGGACGGCGTTATCCCCCAGCAAATCGAGCTGCGCGCCGAACCGGGATTCTGTAAATGTGAGACGGGCCACGTCGCCATCACAGCAGTCGACGATCGCGGACACTTGAAAGAGCAGGGCTCCGATGACGCCCGCGACGTAGGTTCCGAACGACAAGAAGAGAGCGGCGCTGAGCCCGATGAGGATGGATAGGATCGTAATCGCATTCGGGGGCCATCGGAGAAATAAAAACAGGCGGGTCAGCACGCGGGACAGCTTTCGATTGAAGTATGTGTCCACGAACCCATCTAAGTCGCTTTGCAAGGAATGGAGGAGGATGCGCTCGGCCTCCCTCACATCGGCCTCATAGCGGACGGAGCGGTACCAATGGGTGTGATCGGATACCGCGGCGATGGTTCGCAGCCGTCCGCGGGCCGACGCCTGGCGCATGATCGAACGCAGCGGGGGCTCGTCGGCCTTCGCTGCGGTCAGGCTGCCGGCTGAACCGCCGAGCAGATTCACCGGCAACACCAGCAGTTCCGCCAAATCTTGCGACCCCGCCACGCCATTCGATGGGGAGGTCACCGCGAGCACGGAGTCTTTGCCCTGCGCCTCGTGCCGGAGATGCTCCACCAGCCCGCGGGAAAAGACCGCATGCGTGCCGGCCACAAGGCACATCCCCTGGATGTCGCCGGCCAAGGCTTCCCACGTTTTCACGTCGTTCGGGGGAAATTCCCGCACGGGAATCCAACGCACCAGCGCGGTGATGCGGGAATCCTGGCTCAAGCATCGCCGCAACGCAGCTTCGTGTTGATCGGCGAGGATAAGCAATCGAGTGATCCCGGCGCGCTGGAGCGTGAGCACGGTGCGCTGAAATAAAGCGAGACCCGCCACTTCGGTCAGGGGGGTCACCGGACGAGGATCATCACTGAACCGAATAGCCGGAGGCCCGGCCTCGAACATCGGGCCCGAGGCCACAATGACGGCTGTCGTGAGCGCGGGCGCGCCGGCCTCCTTGACCGCCGTTTTCGAATCGGACCGTGGGGTCGTCATGCGTCCAGTTTCGGCAAGATGTCGCGCTCCGCACGCGTCACGTCCTCAGGAAAATCAATTTCCGTCCAGGGCAGCCCGCCGATTTTTTCGAAACCCACTCGCGCGGACTCGAAGAAGACCCGGAGCGCATCTTCATATTCCATGTCCAATTCACCGCGATCGACATACGTTTTCAGTGAACTGATAATAGATGGGCAATCCGCCCGCCTCACTTTGAGAAAGCCCACTCCTTCCCCGGCCATATCATAACGCTCGGGCATTCGTTTCGTCAGCGCGACCACCCGGCCGCCGCGCACGACGGCCATGCACTCTTCCGTCTGTTGTGTGACCGTCTCATCGAGCAACAAGGCGGTCGGCGACGCCGATTCGATCAACCGGCGAAGAATCAGGCGGTGAAACAGCACGTCCGCATCCATGATGAGCACGTCGTCATCCAACTCCTCCCTGGCCAGCCACAAAGAGGTGATGCTGCCGCGCTGATAGTGCGCGCTCTCGAGATAGCGCACCTCGACGCCGGACCGCCCCGATCCCACCGCCCCACGGATCATGTCCTGTTTGTAGCCGACCACTATCACGGCCTGCTTGACGCCGGCGCCGGCTAGATTTTCCAGGTACCGTGCGATGAGGGAGCTGCCTCCGATCTCAATCAGGCATTTGGGCCGATGCTGCGTGACCGGCCACAGGCGTTTGCCCACGCCGGCGGCCAGAATGATCGCCTTCATGACCGGACCGCGCCGGCCTCGACCGCTTTTGGATGGGTCTCCATGATCTGTTGAAAGGCGGCCAAAAATCCGTTGAGATCCGGCTCGGACAAGGCGCCCATGTTGGCCACACGGAAGACCTTCGACTCCAACTGTCCCTGGCCGGCGTAAATGACGTAGCCGTGCTCCTTCAGGCGGTCATGGAGAGTTTCGTAGGGAAGACCCGGGGGCAGACGGTACGCAGTGATGCTGTTCGACTGATGCTCGACAGGAAGCACCGGCTTGAGTCCCAAACGGCTGAGGCCTTGACGAATCACCTGGGCGGCTTTCTTGTAACGCGCGATGCGATTCGCCACGCCCTCCTCCAGCAGCTCATTGAGAGCCTCGTCGAAGGCATAATAAACCTGCACCGCCGGTGTAAACGGAATGGCGCCTTTCTCTTGCGTCTCATAATAATGGGGCAGATGGAGGTACCAGGAACGCTTGGGATAGCTCTGCATGCGCTCCATGAAGCCCTTGCGCACGAGCACAAACGAGACACCGGGAAACCCCTGAATGCATTTTCCTGCGGTGCCGGCCACCATGTAGATCTTCGAGCCCGCAATGTCGATCGGCTCCCCGCCCAAGCCACTGACCGAGTCCACGATGAACACCCGGTTCTGGCTGTCCACCACTTCGGCCACTTCTTTGATCGGATTGATCAAGCCGTTCGTCGTCTCATGATGCACCATGGCCACCACATGAATCTCGGGATGCTGCCGCAGGGCCAGCCGCAGCTTCTCCGCGTCCGGTCGGGTGCCCCACTCCAACTTGAACTCCCAGACGCCCAGCCGGTGAACGCCGAGCATGCCGGAGATCCGCTCCCCATAGACGCCGTTGTTGATGACCATTCCCCGCTTTCCGTGTGGAATGGACGACAAGACCGCCGCCTCGACCGCCGCCGTTCCGGAGCCGGTCAGCACCACCGCTGTGTAGTCGGACTCGGCCTTCGGCGCGAAGGCCTTCACCAGCTTTCGGCGGATTCCCTGCAGCAGTTCCGCAAACTCGGGCTCGCGGTGGCAGATATCGGGACGCTGCAAGGCTGTCCGCACACGTTCGGACACGTTGACCGGTCCGGGATTCAGAAGAATCATGGCTTCCCTTCGTGAATAGGCGCGGGGACGAGGCCAGAGGCTTTCGGATTCTTGCCTCTCGCCGCTTGACTCTAGCCTCTCGCCTTATTCGATTGCCTTTTTGAATCGTTGGGTGATCTCGTGCGGCTCGAGCGGCACTCGATCCACATCCTCGGCCTGTTCGGTCACTTTGACCAGCAGAAAGCTCGGGCCGTCCTTCTTCAACATATCCTTCAACTCATAGACCAGGTCTTCCCGTTCCAGCACTCGCTCGATGTGGACATAGCCCGCCGCTTTGGCCACCTGATCGAGGCGAACGAAACGGGAAATGGTCGGTTGATTGCCGGTGCTACCGTAAACTTCATTGTCGAACACGACATGAATCAAATTTCTCGGCTTCAGGGCGCCGACCGTCGCGAGCGTGCCCATGCCCATCAGCACATTTCCATCACCGTCCAGCACGATGACTTTCTTGTCGGGCTTGGCCAGCGCCACTCCCACGCCGATCGCCGGCGCGACGCCCATCGACCCGATCATATAGAAGTGCGTCGGGCGATCCGTCAATTTGAACGCTTCTCGGGACGGGAAGCCGTTACAGATGATCACCGGCTGGTCCGTGAGCAGCTCCAAGACCACGCCGATCGCTCGCGCGCGGCTTTGAAGCGTTCCCTCTTCTGGTCTCACGGTTGAATGCCTTTCACGATACCCTTCTTGAGCAGCAGAGCCACCGGAATGCGTTCTTTCATAAAGGTCTGGGCGGTCCAACGCAAGTCATCCATGAGACCGGGTTCCGAGAGCGTGCGATGCGGGATGCGAACCGCGTCGAGAATGTGCGGCATGCTTTGGCCCATCACGAGATGTTCCGGAGCGTCCTTTCCTTGAAAGCCGCGCCAGGAGACGAGCAACAGACACGGCTGCTGATAGATCAGGTTGAGCGAGATCAGAGCATTCAAGGACGTGCCCAATCCGGAATTCTGCATCAACACGGCGGGGACCTTGCCGGCCATGTACGCCCCGGCCGCCATTGCCACCGCCTCATCTTCACGAAC
>JBOHOS010000658.1:0-6386 GCA_050731295.1 Nitrospiraceae bacterium
ATCCAGATAGCCACGATCCATCACGTAGAAGGCGCCCGGCTCGGGGAAGCAGCAGATCGAGCACATTCACATCGTGGAGCGGGCCATCCGAGAGATGGATGAAGCTGGGAATCGCTCCGCACAGATCGAGCCGCGTGTGCACCTTCACCGCGGCCTTGGCCGTGCGAAAAGGCGCCCACGGGAACATCGACAGGCCCAGATCGATGGTCGTGGCGTCCAAGGCATCGACCGTGTTGGTCAACTCCACGCCACAGGCCTCGTGGGCATAGCGCTTCCGGGCCTGGCCGATCAGGACCTGGGCAAACTCGGCATAGATCCGCCCGTCGCGGCCTTCGTTCGCATCGGCCAACGTCGAGCGACTCACGGGGGAACGAACCCCCATGTGATAGCGCTTGCCCGCTTGGGCCGACAGGCACGCTTCGATGTCGCGCAGACTCTCTCGGTACGTGAGTGGGGCGAAGGCCATACAGCGGAACGGCTCGGCACAGGTCAAGGTCCGGACGCGATAGTCGCCCCCATAGCGCGCCACGATTCGGTGAAACGTCCTCCACGGCAGAAATTCCAGCATCTGAGCGAACAAGGTCGTGCCAACGTTCAGGTCTCCCTCCAGCGCAATCAGCGCCGCAAGGCTGACAGACCTGCTCACTGCCATTCAAATCGGGGACATCGTTAGAATTCATGGAACCTGCGCCGTTATTGGGATTGCGAGAAATGACCCGGTTCTTAACCGGACACTACTGATGGGTTGTGTAAAATTGGAGAGAGCATGAAAACGACGGTTGAGATTGATCAAGAATTATTAAAACAAGCCCGGAAGGTTCTTGGTACTGAGACGATCAAGGGGACTGTGGAGGCGAGCCTTCGGACTGTCCTCCGCCAGCGCCAACTGCAAGATCTGGCTAATGCCTTGGGAACGTTCCCTTTAGAGTTGACGCAGAAACAGCTTCGCGTCCAACGCAAGAAGCGCACCCCGGATGTATCTCGTTGATACATCGGTTTGGATCCACGCCCTCCGTCCTTCTGGACATCTCACGATCCAGACCTTGCTAAAGCCATTTGATTGTGAGTGGAGCTACCGCGATTACTGACTGGATTCTGCTCGAACTGATGAACGGGCTCTCCAAATCAGAGCAACCTGAAACCTTGCTTCGATGGTTTATGCCGGTCCATCGACTTCCATTCGAACCAACCTGGTGGGAGAAAACATGGAATCATGCCGCTAGTCTTCGAAAACGCGGGTTCTCGCCAGGCGCCGCAGATTGTCTCATCGCTACGGTGGCCATGGAGCATCGTGTTTCTTTGCTCCATTGCGATACTGATTTTGAAACCATAAAATCAGTTCTGCCTCTCGAGACAACGGATTGGACTCTCCATCTGAATAAGGGGTAACTTTACAACTCGCCTCAGACACCCATTCAAATTCTTTGCGTCTTGGTATCTAAACCATTGTCGTGAGCCAGTGACCTCTCCTCAATATCGTTCATCATTCCTCAGCCTCTTCACCTTTAGAGCGAGGGAGAACGGCGGCTCGGATCGTTCCGCAAGCGTTTCAGAAATCCACCACACTCTTGAGCCGTTGCTACGAGATAGCCACGTTCGCTGGAGCGGCGGAAAACAGCAGGGAGAGAGCAAATCATCCAAGATCAAGGCCGGCTTTGAACTGACTAGCAGGAGAATAGTTCTCGGGTGATCCTCGACAACGTTAATCGGATTTTACATAATGAACCAGGACTTGGACGACGTGACGGAAATGAGCATCGGTGGTCAGAATAGCCAGCCCATGTTGCATGGCGCTTGCGGCAATCCATAGGTCGTTTGTAGGAATGGGTTTGCCGATGTGCCAGAGCCCATTAAGGATGATGGCGTACCGTTGAGATGTTTCTTCGTCCACTGAAATGACATGAACACGCGGCGACGTGAGGAATTGCTTCAAAGTTTTCTCATTCTTCTCCTGCCGGCGGCCGTGGAGGAACCCGGCTCTCAATTCACCAAGGATGACCGGGTTAACATAAATGGCGTCCGCCTCCTGCAAGGCGTACTTGATATCCGGATGGCCTCGCATAAAAGCTGAATAAGCCGACGTGTCCAATAGCAGACGCGTCATCTCCACAGACCCGGATCAATTGCCCTTTGCTTCGTTAAGATCTTCTCGAAAGCCGTCGCTTCTGCCTTTGTCCACGATCCGCAGAGGTCGTCAAGATCGTGGTGCAGAGTGGATGGGTTCTTGTTATCAAGATTGACGTGTTCCTCAAGGAGAGCAATGACGGCCTTATTGATACTCATCCGCTTTTCCCGTGCCCGCTGCCTAATGGTCTTATCGAGATGCGGGGGAAGATTTCTAAGTGTGACAGCTTTCATGTTTCCTCTTTTGCATCATATCGTGCATCGTTATGATGCAGAATAGTAGCATGTCAATAGACGGTAATCAAAATGAAAGGCCGGCGTGCCCCTTGTGGAAGAAAACACAATCATGCCGCTCATCATCGAAATGCGGATTTTCATCAAGCGCCGCAGGGGTGAAGCGGTGATTCCCTCATGCACATGGATTTGAAGAGTAGCCACCAGCGCTGTAAAATGCGCCTCAGGTTTTAGAGGTGGATGATGCCAGTGGTTGGAGTACGTGAACTGAAAAACCGGCTAAGCCGCTATCTCAAACGTGTGCAAGCCGGCGAGGAGTTGATCGTCACGGAGCGGAGAAGAACGGTGGCTCGAATCGTTCCGGCACGAACTTCAGAAATCCACTGCTGTGGCTACCTCTCTGCTTGCATACGCGGAAGCGAGGGCCGCGTTTGCCCGCGCCCGTCCGAGGCCCGGCTTACCTCTCAGGCTTACCGTTACGTGGTAGATGGGTTCACAGGATTGGAGCCGTTCTGTCACTGTCGAAGTCACCCATGCGCTGGTGAAAGAAGCCGGCCAACTGACTGAAAGCCGGGCTCTCCGTGGTTACGATGCCTTGCACCTTGCGGCGGCCCTTTTGCGGGACCGCATGCGAAGCGAGAAGGGCTTTCCATTCTTTTCTTTTCAATACAAACTTGGAGGCTGACAGCGAGTGCACTATTCCCTTCCTTGTTCTCCTGTGTGCGGTCGTATATGATGCGCATGAGATGAGGAACCCTCATGGCGATTGGTATCAAACACAAACTCGACTATTCCGATTATGCGGGTATCCCACCGGACGGTAAGCGGTATGAGATCCTGGAGGGAGAGCTCTTCGTGACACCTGCCCCCACCCCGCTTCATCAGCGGGTTTCCAAGCGGCTTCAACGTCAGCTCGAAAGTTATTTTGAAGGTCGCTCTCTCGGCGAGGTCTTTGATGCCCCGATCGACGTGATCTTGACTACCCAGGATGTGGTGCAGCCGGATCTGATCGTCGTCACCGAGACCACTCAAATCTCCCAGCGGGGAATAGAAGGCGCCCCTTTGCTGGTCGTGGAAATTCTCTCACCCTCGACGCGAGACCATGACCGCATTACTAAGGCTCGCCGCTATGCTCAGCTCGGTGTCCGGCATTATTGGCTGGTGGACCCTGAGATTCCTCGGATGGAGTGTTATCGCGCTGAATCCGGACGATACGTGCTACTGGTCCAGGGCGAAGACGCTGCATCTCTCACGCATCCGGACTTTTCCGGCCTCACCATCCAGTTGCAGCATCTTCGGTGAGCCCACGTGGTAATCACCTATCCTAGCGTTCCATCTCTCGCCGGTTTCTTGATCATGAAAAGGCTGTTGACGCCACTCTTCGAAAGCGAAGATTTAAAGGTACATGAATGGAGGTGAGCAGTGACTACGATCAACGTCAAAGATGCCCGGATCCAGTTAAAATCTCTTGGACCGCGCAGAGGCGGGAGAGGAAATCACGATTGCTCGCCGCGGTAAGGCGATTGCTCGATCCTCTCGGCTGCCGTCGATGAAAAGGTTGAGGACTTCGATCCGGATAACCGGCCGTCCGCTGAGCGCTACTGTTCATCAAAATCGAAAAAACGAGCGGTTTTAATGTGTACATCGATACGAGCGTTCCGGCGGATTGAATCAACTCGCTCGCTCGTGCATTAGCAATAAGCTGCGACGAAAAAGACCGCTGCCTTCATTGCACTCGCACCCCTCCCGCAGACGATCGTCTGACTGCACACATCCGGCTCATCCCTCTTCGCAGCTCTGTATCGAACTAGATAAGCGCGCGTATGTAATTCGATACGATTCGCAGGTTCTATTTCCCGCCTCTCGGTCATTCCCTCTACGGCTGTTAAAAACTTCTTAAATTTAATCAATGACTTCAGCGATTAATCGCCGGTACGGTTCAGTTCGGCTTACGAGGCATTCCGATTGCTCTCAATAACAGCAGAAGGACCAAGCGAAGTGCAGGAGGTGAATATGGATTGGGCTGTTGTGACATGGCTGATTTTACTCGGCGTGGTCGGGTTGTTGTGGATGATGGCGTTAGCGGTCATGAATGACGAGAACGCGGAACAACCGTCCGAGCCGTCAGTCGAAGAGCGAGCATCCGAAAATTCCGGTGAAACCGCGCAGGCACGTCGCAGAAGTGCGGCCTAAGTTCTCTGCGCCTCATGCCGGAGGTTAACCACAATCCTCGAAGGAGAGACCCGTGGACACAGCACAGTCGTCTCCCATCATCACAAACGCTAAGGAAAGCGGCGCTCCTGGGTCAATCGGTAATCCTCGTCAGACACGGCCGTCTGACTGGGGCCTCAACGCGGCGATCCAGACGACCGAAAATCTGAATACCAACTCAGGAAATGAACCGCAGCACACGCACCCGCGTGTGTCGAAGCGAAAACGCCTGACCGTCTATCTGCCGGTTCATCTGTTGGAGCGATTGCGCAATACCGTGTATTGGACCAGAGGGACCACCGTCGCCGGTCTCCTTGAAGCGGCGCTGATTGAATCCCTCGATCAGAAGGAACATCAACGAGGAGGGCCATTCCCAACACGGCTGGGAGAGCTCAAGGGAGGACGACCGAAACGCCGCCGATCAGATTCGGTCCAAGGGTAAACCCGTTCTGACGTGACCCCGGTCATTGAGAAATATCCGGCCATTCGCGTCTGGACGAGGCGCCGGAGAGAAGAGTTCGTCAAGTCTGCAATGGGCTGGAACGTGGACCGCTATTCTCGATGAGCGGCATGGACAATGGTCTCCCACCAGCATTCAACCTAGGATGGATGTCAGATGGGGGGCCTCCATACTCACTCATGCACGCGAGTCCTCCGCAGCGGCGCTCGTTCGTCTGCGGACGAACGTGACCGTTCGCCGGCCTTTTCTGCCCGTAACTCAGCACTACCATCTCTCATCCCTCTGCCTACTAATCGCTTCAGTTTTTATTCCGGACACAGTTTCTCGCGTCGCTTTGCCGCCACGTCGTGGACCGGCCTTCCAGCTCGGTCGCGCATGGTCGCTGATCCATGTGGCGAGCTTTTGATGGGGGCGAGGCTCCGCAAAAGAAGTCATCCGGTGAGCGTTGGCCATTTGTACAAGCGCCGTCGCAATGGTCTTCAGGCGTCACGCGATTCCTGAGTCCATCGGGATTCCGGGGAGGATCCGACGGCGTGACGAATTCAGCGTCCCGCGTTCCTGTTCACGAGCCTGGTCAAAGCAGATGAATGTCCATCCGTTGCTCGCCGCCGTCTTGATGGTTGGCCTGGCGGCTCGGGGATTTGCCGAGACTTTGCAGGCACAGTCGCGGGATCCCGCCGAGCAAACGGCGGTCATTGATGAACTGGAGCTCTTAAAAGAGGAGACGGTCAGTATCGCGGTGCGCCACGAGCAGCCGATCTCGCAGGCGCCGTCGAACGTATATATCATTACGGACGAAGACATCCGCCTGTCCGGCGCTACGGATATCCCCACGGTGCTCCGCCGCGTGCCCGGCCTCGAGGTGATGCAGACTACGGCGGCCGAGTACAACGTCAGCGCCCGAGGGGATAATCAACTGACGGCGAACAAAATGCTCGTAATGGTGGACGGGCGATCGATTTACGTCGACCAGCAAGGCCTCGTGTTTTGGAAGGCCATTCCGGTGACCTTGCCGGAGATCAAGCGGATCGAGGTGCTGAAGGGGCCGGCATCCGTCGTCTACGGGTTCAACGCTTTCGATGGCGTCATCAACATCATTACCAAGTCACCTGAGGAGATGAAGGGCACGACGTTGCAAGTTGGAGCGGGGGAGTTCGGCACAATCACGAGCGCGGCCATCCATGCCGGCACACAAGGGAAACTCGGCTATCGTCTCTCCATCGGTGAAGACCAGAACCAGCAGTGGCGCAATCGGGACGGCCTTGCGTTCCGTTCGTACAAATTCAATGTGCAAACCGAATACGCCTTGCCCGGCGAGTCCAGCGTCAGGTTGAGCGGCGGACTCATCGATGTCAAT
>JBOHOS010000659.1:0-6377 GCA_050731295.1 Nitrospiraceae bacterium
ATCGTATATAAAGCTCGCAGAAAGCCTAGGTCCGCTGATCCCGGTTAACTGGTTGCGGGCATTCCAGCTGTAAGTGGTTGTGCCTAGGAAGGCTGCATCCACTACTGAATCATCGAGTCATGGAAAACAAGGATGGGAAGGGCGACCCGATTCTACAGGTTCACAAGTAAGGGACAGGTGAAGTCTGAAGTTAAAAATGCAACTGCCCATGCGCCACAGCGCGGGAGTTCGCTCCCCTCTATTTGTTTGACTATTTCGTCGCTATTTTAACCGCAGGACCTGATTCTCGAACTTGGTGTCCATCACCAACTTTTCCAGGCTCTCGGCCACGACTTCATTGAGCAATTTTTCAGCATCCTTCGGGTTATACCAAAACACGCTGTCCGATCCCGATCCATTGAGGGTCATCCGAACGATGCTTTCATCGGCGGCGTTCTGAGCCTGCACGGCCACCTTGCTCTTCGCGGCAAGGTTCGTCCTCATGAACTTACTCTCCGCATCGACCGCGAGACCCAGGACTTTCCCCGACAGAACCACATCCGCCGCACCCGCTGCTTCATTGGATTTGGCGGCACGGGCCTTCCATCCCTTGGCCCTCAGGTAGTCGGCCACCGACTCGGCAATCGCCTCCGAGGGCTTTCCGCTCGGCACATCATAATACGACCGGCCGCCCCAGAAATGCGCACGCGTTCCGAGACGGCCTTGTTCCGGCCTCGCATCCTCGAACGGCAACACGATGACGGTGACGTCGCTTTTCTTGATCCGGCCTTCATTGGCCGGCGGAACGGCCTGCAGATTGAGAGGGACGACATCTCCTTTGGCGGCGCAACCGGCCATCGCCAATAGTCCCGCACACGTGATAAGCCGCAGCATACGTCCTCCCACAAGATCCTCCTTCGTCAACAGTGAATATCGGTCGTTATGGATAAGCCTCGCTCCCCCGACCGGGGCGAGAGGCTCGGCTGTTATTGCCTGAACTCAAAATGCGCCCGGCGGTTCTTCTGGTAGCACTCATCCGTGCGCTCCATACAGAACGGCCGCTCTTTGCCATACGTCATCACCTGTATTCGCGACGATGGCACACCGCGTTTTTGCAGATAGCGCTTGACGGCCTGCGCCCGCCGTTCACCCAAGACAAGGTTATAATCGGCCGATCCTCGCTCATCGCAATGCCCCTCGATGATCACCGTCCCATCGGCATGAGCGGCTAGCAGCTGCGCATTCGCTTCCAGGATTATTTTTCCGTCGCTTCGAATCGAAAATTCGTCGAAATCGAAATAGACGTCAGCCAGTTCAATGGACGGCGCGAGGTCCGGCTCGGGAGTGACAACGGTCTCGGCCTCTTCTTTCACGGAGAATTGGGGTTCAGCCGTGGCCGCATCGGGGACACCGGGACGCAGGTCATCGTCGATTGTGGCCTCCGCCGGCTTTTCTTCTTGAACAGATCCCGGAGCCTCTCGCAGAACAGGAGGGGCGGAGGGAGCTGCCGCTTGTGACGGCACCGGCGGCTGAGACCCGTGCGGCTCCACCGTACCACCGGATCCGGCTTTTGCGCGCTCGGTCGGCTTGGGATGCCCCGCGACGACAGTCTGATCCTGGACAGAGGTGCCGACTTTTCGGCCGCTACAGCCCGTGACCAACACCGGAGCGGCGACGATCAGAATCCAAAGCAGGATTCGATGGATCTCATAACCCGTCACGGATGTCCTCATGTATTCCTCTAGCCTTCTGATCGGATGGCGGGCCGACCGGTCGCGAATATGAAACGAAACGGGCTTGGGCTGAACCCGCGCACCCATGGCGCTCGGTATGCACCGTGCTACTTGCTAATGGGGGCGTACTATAGCAGATTTGCGCGGCCCGGCAAACTGCTTCTGTGTCTGAACGTTTCACTACGCGCTGTGTCTTGACTGAGTAGGAATGACTGGTTAATATCTGCCCCAACTTGAGGCGACGACTGAACGCTGACGGTGAGAAGAGGGGCGGTTGGACCACCCTCCGTGCTCGCGCATAACGCTCTGTGCCTGGGGCGCGTGCCGTGGAGGGTATCTCGACCACCCCTTTTGACTGTGAGAGGGACGTATTCCGATGATCGAAGTCCGTGATGTAACGAAGCGATATGGTGACCACACCGCCATTGAACGAGTGACGTTTACGGTTGATAAGGGCGAGGTCTTGGCGTTTCTGGGTCCCAATGGCGCCGGGAAGACGACGACCATGCGTATTCTGACCTGTTTCCTTCCGCCAACCGACGGAATCGCTCGGGTCGCCGGATTCGATTGCTTTGACCAGCCATCCGAGGTCAAGCGACGGATCGGATACCTGCCGGAGACTCCACCTGTCTATCAGGAGCTGACCGTGACGGAGTACCTGACCTTTGTCGGTCGAATCAAAGGAATGAACGCGCCGGACCTTCGCAGCAGGCTCGATCGCGTCGTGGAGCAGCTGTCGCTGGGGGATGTCCGCCATCGTCTCATCGCGAACCTTTCCAGAGGATACAAACAGCGAGTCGGCTTGGCTCAAGCGCTACTGCACGATCCACCGGTTCTCATCCTGGACGAACCCACCGTCGGCCTCGATCCTAAGCAGATCATCGAGATCCGCGAGCTCATCAAGAGCTTGGCCGGTTCCCATACGGTCATCCTCAGCACCCACATTCTCCCGGAAGCGACGGCGGTCTGCCAGCGGGTCGTCATCATCAATCATGGCCGAATCGTGGCGGTGGATACCCCCGACCGGTTGTCGGCCCGCCTTCGGCGATCGGAAAAGATCAGCGTCACGGTGAAACTGCCGCCCCGCGATGCCGCCGATCGATTCCGGACTCTGCCCGGGATTGTGAGCGTCTTCGAATCGCCGGACAGCGGCGCGTTTCTTCTCGAATGTGAATTGGGCCGCGATCTCCGAGACGATATCGCGAGATTCGTGGTCACCCAAGGGTGGGGCCTGCTCGAATTGAAACCCATTACCATGACGCTGGAAGACGTCTTCCTTCACCTCACGCAGCACGAAGAAGGCATGCCCGACGCGGTGCCCGCTGCGCAGGAGACCGTGCAGCCATGACACCGGTCAACGCGATTGTTGCGAAAGAACTCCGCTCCTATTTCGTCTCGCCGGTCGTGTATGTCGTCGGCGCGATTTTTCTGCTGATCTTTGGAGTGCTCTCCTATCTGGCTGTCGTCAACGCGGGAAATCAGGCCGTCCGTTTGATGCAAATGCAAGGCGCCGCGGCTCAATTGAACCTCAATGACCTCGTGTTCCGGCCGACCTTCTATAGCATGGCCCTGGTCCTCTTGCTGATCCTTCCGATGTTGACGATGCGGTTGTTCGCCGAAGAACGAAAGCTGCGGACCTTCGAGCTCCTGATGACGTCTCCGATCGGGTTGAACGAAGTGGTGGTCGGTAAATTCCTGAGCGTCTACGTGATCTTTTTAGCGCTCCTTTCCCTCACGGGTCTCGTTCCGCTGATCCTGGCGGCCTACAGTAGTTTTGACTGGAATTCTGTCCTGACCGGCTATGCGGCCCTGGCCTTGCTGGGCGGACTGTTTCTGGCAACCGGCGTCCTGGCCTCGGCCATGACGGAGAATCAGATTGTGGCGGCCTTTCTCAGCTTCGGTCTGCTCATCCTCGTCTGGTTGCTGGGGGCGCTGGGAGGGGTGTTGGGGGATACGCCGGTCGGCAACAGTATTTCCTATCTGTCCTTCATCGAGCACTATGACCGGTTGGTTCGCGGGCTCGTGGACAGCAAGGACCTCATCTACTACGTCAGCGGGATTATTCTGATGCTGTTTCTCGCTCATCGCGTCGTGGAGTCGCAGCGGTGGAAGTAGGGGGGAGGGATGGATCGGACTGCCCTTTGTGCTCGCGCAACGCGTCTATTTCATCCGCCCACCCCAGGCGCGCCAAGACGCGCCCCTTCCCGAGCAGAATGTGCTCGTTGGACGTGGGGCGGCTAACTGGGTATCTCGCGTGAGGTATAGGCAGGTATGAATCGGTTCACGTCGGCGATTGGGGCGATCGGTGCGGGATTGGCCCTTGGCGGGCTGATCGCCTATAGCATCGTGCCGGACAAGTTGTGGCTGGTGACCCTGCTCGAAGGGCTAGCGTTGGTCTGCCTGATCGCCTTCTTTGTGATTCACTTTGAGACGGTCAAAGCGTTCTCGACTCGCCGCTCCACCCGGCTGGGTCTCAACAGCATCATGATGGTGGTGCTCTTTACCGCCATTCTGGTGATCGTCAATTTTTTAGCCGCCCGGCATTCGAAGCGGTGGGACCTATCTGAAACCCAACATTTTACCCTGGCTCCGCAGACGTATCAGATTCTTCGCGGCCTCACGCAGGAGGTGAAGGTCACCGTCTTCGCTCAGGACCGCAGCCAGCCGTTCAACCTGTATCGGGACCTGCTCGACAGCTACCGGCAGGCCAGCGACAAGCTGAAGGTGGAGTTTGTCGATCCCGAACGTCGACCGGGCGTCGCGCGCCAGTACGGCATCACGCGAGCAGACACTGCGGTGCTCGAAAGCGGCGCTCAAACCACGCGCGTCTCCGTGCCGTCGGAGGCCGAACTGACCAGCGCGCTGATCCGCGTCTCGAAAGAGAAAAAGAAGCACATCCGGTTTCTTGAAGGACACGGCGAGCGCAGCCTCACCGACCAAGAAAAGGGGGGACTTTCATTAATGAAAGAGGCCCTGACCAAACAGGGCTACGAGGCCGGCGCCGTGTCGTTGCTGCAGGAAACCCAGGTGCCGGAGAATACCGCGGTACTCGTCCTGACTGGTCCTCGCCGTCCGGTCACCAAAGAGGAGCAAGATCGGATCGGTCGTTTTGTCGAATCCGGTGGACGCCTTCTCCTGCTCATCGATCCGGACACCCAGCCGGATCTGGAACCGCTCCTTCGTCGTTGGGGTGTGGAGTTGGGCCGTGGCGTGCTCGTGGATCTCCAGGACCGCCTCGCCCAAGGGGATTTGACGGCGCTCATGGTTCGGACCTTCACCGAGCACGAAATCACACAAGATTTTACTTTCGCCGTGCTGTTCCCCGTGTCTCGCCATCTGGTCTTTCATGACGAGGCCGGCAAAGACTGGGACTTTGTGCCTCTCGCCCGCACGTCGCCTCGTAGTTGGGCTGAGACAGACCTCAAAGGAAGGGTGGTCAGCTTCAACGCCAATGAAGACGTGCAAGGGCCCCTCCCCCTAGCCGCAGCATTGACCCCGAAAAAGTCCCCTGGAGAAGGCGCACGCCGGCCGGCCATCGTCGTAGTCGGCAATTCTTCCTTCGCGAGCAACGCCTATATCAATTTTCCTGGCAATACCGACTTCTTGTTGCATGCGGTGGGATGGTTGGCCGAAGAACGCGACCTGATCTCGATTACACCGAAGGAGCCGGCCTTCCGTCCATTCATTCCGAATCCGGCCCAGGAACGAATTCTTCTGTATGTCCAAGTGCTCTTGCTGCCGTCGTTGACGTTTCTCTGGGGCATAATGGTTTGGAGAAAACGGCGAAGACTCTAACCGGCGGCGCGAGGCAAGAGACCGTGAACAACCCTTTTCCTCTGTCCCTCTAGCCCATGCCTCGTACCCCGAACTGACACCGATGACGCGATACTGGTTCACACTCGCAATGGCTTTTGTCCTCGCCGGACTCGGCGCATACGTTTATTATGTTGAATTGCCTTCGGAACGGACCCAGGCAGAGACGGAGGCCCAGGGAAAGAAAATCCTGGCATTTCATGAACGCGACATCACCGGCCTCGCCGTCGCGACGGAGACAGGCCGGGTCGTCCTTGCTTCAAAGGATGGGCAATGGAGGATCACCGAGCCATTGGACACCGATGCCGATTCGCGAACCGTCGACGCCATGGTCCGGGCGCTCGTGCTCGGGAAGGTAACCCGCGTCGTTGAAGAAAGCGCCTCGGCGTTGGGGCCCTTCGGTCTGGAAAAACCTTCCGTCGTGCTGACGGTGACGACGGATTCCGGTCGGGAGACGCTCTCGTTGGGCGACAGCGGCCCCATTTCGTCGACCCTTTACGCGATGCGGGCCTCGGACCGGAAGATCTTGCTCACCGACCTGGCGCCCAAGGACTTTTTCAACAAGTCACTGATCACCTTCCGGAAAAAGGAAGTGCTCCGCTTCAACCAAGGCCAAATCGACCGGCTGCGGTTGACTTACCCGCCGACCGAAGTCGTCCTGTACCGAACGGATGACAAGGACGGAAAGAAGAAATGGTCCATCCGCTATCCGATTGAAGCGACGGCAGATCAACCTGAAGTACGGACATTGCTGATGAAGTTGGAAGATCTAAAGGCGTTAGGATTCATTGATCCGGGGCCGCAACACGAGAGTTTGACGCAGCTCTTGAAAAAGCCCGAGATCAAAATCAC
>JBOHOS010000660.1:0-3809 GCA_050731295.1 Nitrospiraceae bacterium
CGTAATTGTTGATCGTGCGGGTGAGCGCCGCCTTAAAGCCGACCAGATGCGTGCCGCCCTCGCGAGTGTTGATGTTGTTGGCGAAGGAAAAGAGATTTTCCGCGTAGCCGTCGTTGTACTGAAGGGCCGCTTCCAGGATCATGTCGCTTTTTTCGACGGCGACGAAGATGGGTTTGTGCAGCGGGGTTTTCGCTTCGTTCAAATGCTCGACGAAGGAAACAATGCCCCCTTTGTAGCGAAAGACCTGTTCTTTCTCCTGGCGATCATCCTTAAGGCTGATCGCCAGGCCCTTGTTGAGGAACGCCAGCTCACGAAGCCGTTGAGCGAGCGTGTCGAAGCTGAACTCGAGAGTTTCGAAGATCTGTGCATCCGGCTTGAAGGTGACTTTGGTTCCCCGTTTCTTGGTCTTCCCGGTCGTCTTGAGCGGCGCGAGCGGTTTTCCCCGCTCGTACTTCTGCTCGAACACTTGGCCGTCCTGCCAGATTTCCAACTCCAGCCACTCGGAGAGCGCGTTGACGACGGAGATGCCGACGCCATGCAGGCCGCCCGAGACTGTATACGCGCCCTGCTCGAACTTGCCACCGGCGTGCAGGACGGTCAGCGCTACTTCGGCCGCGGATCTTTTTTGGGTGGAATGCATGCCGGTCGGAATGCCGCGTCCGTTATCGATGACGATGACGCTGCCGTCGATCTGAAGCGTGACGTCGATCGTCTCACCGAACCCGGCCATGTGCTCGTCGACGCTGTTGTCAACGACCTCATAGACCAGGTGGTGCAGCCCCTCCTGCCCGGTGCTGCCGATATACATCGCCGGCCGCTTCCGGACCGCGTCCAGCCCCTCCAGCACTTTGATCTGATCAGGACTGTAACCTTTGCCGGAATCCGGAGGCTTCTGACTTTCAGTATCTTTGCTGGCCATCCTTCTCCTAATCTAAACAGTTAGCGTCAGGAGACTGCTCAAAAAGGCCATCCAACGCGCAGGCGAAGCCAATAGCGAAGGCGTAATTTATTTTCACCCTCACACCCCAAGCGCGCCAAGACGCGCTCCTTCCCGGTGGGGTACGTTGAGGATGTTGGCGAGACGAGAACGCCGTTGGGGCTTTTTTCAGCAGTCTCATACCTTAATTGGCATGACCACGCACGTAAAACCACTATTCCCCGGCTCCCGGATCAAACACGGACTGAGCGGTGTCTCCATCTGCAGCGTCACCGACTCGCCGTCCACGACGCTCAGCACGTCCAACAAGTACCGGGCATTGAAGCCGGTGGCCAATGTCTCACCGGCATACTTGGCTTCAAGTTCTTCCGTCGCCTCGCCGAAGTCCGGGTTACTCGAGAACAGGGTCATGCGGCCCGGCGAGAGCGTGACTTTCACGGCATTGGTCTTGTCCCGCGACAAGACCGCGACGCGCCGCAGCGCACCCTCGAACTCGGCCTTATCGACCGCAACCGGCTTGGCTTGTTCTTTCGGAATGACCTGCTGATAGTTGGGGTAGTTGCCTTCCATCAACCGAGAAGTCAGCAGCAGTCCGCTTTTTCGGAAGATCATCAGGTTCTTCGTAAAGCCGATCAGCGGCTCGCCGTCTCCTCCCTCTTCCAACAGACGGCGCATCTCATGCGCGGCCTTCTTCGGAATGATCGCCTTAATTTCCTTTGGGGCCTCCTTGGCGGCGGACCCCGTCATCTCATACTCCGCGACCGCCAGGCGGTGGCCGTCGGTTCCGACCAACCGAAGCGTGGCTTTCTTCTCCGTTGACGTCAGGGTGACCAATAAGCCGTTCAGGATATATCGGGCGTCATTGTCGCCGACCGCAAACAGGGTTTTGCGGATCAAGTCGATCAGGCCGACTCCGGCCAGCGGAGTTAGCCCTTCTCGCTCGATCGCAGGCATGGCCGGGTAGTCGGTGCTCGGCAAGCCCACGATCTTGAACTGGCTCTTGCCGGCCTGAATCGTGGTCCACTTGTTCTCGGCGACCGTCAGGTCGATCTCCCCGTCCTTCAGTTCCTTTAAGATTTCGTACAGCTTGCGCGCTGACAACGTAACGGACCCGGGCTCGTACACCGACGCCTTATACAGACCGCGCATGCCGATCTCCAGGTCGGTGGCCAGGATGTCCACACCGTCCGCCCTCGCCTCGAGCAGGATGTTGGAGAGTATCGGCATTGTATTTCGTTTCTCCACCACACCCTGCACCCGCTGCAGGCCGGTCAACAGTTCGTCCCGCGAGATTCGTAACTTCATGGTCTCTCCTCTTTACACTCCCCTGGCCCGGACCGTGGAGATATTCCTATCCCGGCGGCTTTACCCTTTCGTCACCTGCTCTTTCAGGCTTTCGAGTGTTGACTTCAGAGTGAGGTCGGTTTCCTTCGCCTTCGCAATCTGCTTACACGCATGGATAATCGTCGTATGGTCTTTGCCGCCGAAATGCCGCCCGATCTCCGGGAACGAGGCATCGGTCAACTCGCGGCAGAGATACATGGCGATCTGCCGTGGATGGACCAAGGTCTTGCTCCGCCGCCGGGACTTAATTTCCGAGATTTTCACGTGGAAGCGCGCCGCCACGGCCTCTTCGATATCATCCATCGTGATGATCTTTCGCTTTTCGCCGATGATGTCGCGGAGAACGTTCTTGGCCATCTCCATCGTAATGGTCTGGCCGGTCAGCGACGAATAAGCGCCGAGGCGCACCAGAGATCCTTCCAGCTCCCGGATATTGCTCTTCATGTTTTCAGCCAGGAACTGCACGACATCGTCCGGCAGGCCGATCCCTTCGTCATCGGCTTTCTTGCGCAAGATCGCGATGCGGGTCTCCACATCAGGCGCCTGGAGATCGGCGATCAACCCCCACTCGAATCGAGACCGGAGACGCTCCTCCATGTCCGGCATTTCTTTCGGGAACCGGTCACTGGACAGGACGATTTGCTTCTGCGCCTCGTAGAGCGTGTTGAACGTGTGAAAAAACTCCTCTTGGGTCCGCTCTTTCCCGGCCAGGAACTGCACGTCATCGACCAATAGCATATCGATGTTCCGGTAGCGCTTCCGCAATTCCATCATCTTGTCGTACCGGATCGAGTTAATCACTTCATTGGTGAACTGTTCGGTCGTGACGTAGGCGATCCGCACGTCCAATCGCTCCGCCAACTGATTGCCGATCGCATTCAGCAGATGCGTTTTCCCCAGACCCACGCCTCCGTAAATGAACAGCGGATTGTAGGCTTTCGCCGGCGCGTCGGCGACGGCCCGGCTGGCCGCGTGAGCGAATTGGTTACTCGCCCCCACCACAAAGCTCCTAAACGTGTATTTCGGGTTCAGATGCACGATCCTCCGCTGGCGACCCGGTTGGGGAAGGCGGTGTTCATTCGGTATGTCGGACATCGGCGTGGCAACCTTTTCGGAGGCCTTAGGACTCGTCACGAATTCCACGGCAATGTCCCTTTCCTCATGCCCGTATGCAGCAGCCAGGGCTTCCGCAATAAGGTCACGATGATGTTGATCCAGCCATTCTCCAAAGAACTTATTGGGGACTTCAAGGCGCGCGGCAAGATTATCTATCCCATTGAAATGCAATGGAATAAACCATGTCTCAAACACCTGTTTGGGGACTTTCGCCTCGATATATGCCATCGCATCTTCCCAAACAGCTTCCACACTCATGACTGAGGACCTCCACTTATACACAGGCTTATTAACATCTGTTGATAAGCCTGCGTTTTATCACGATCCTCCTCAGGGAACCCGTCCAAGTACGCTCTCCCCTATCCCTTACCGAGGGAGACCGGACCGCCGAACGTTCACCCGAGTCACACGT
>JBOHOS010000661.1:0-2447 GCA_050731295.1 Nitrospiraceae bacterium
GCCATGGAATGCGACTCAGATTCCTGTGGCGCCTGCTCCTCTGAATTACTTGACCTTATCTCTATTCTCGGAGTCCGTGACAATTTGATATACCGTGTCGCCTTTTTTCACATACCCCAAGCGTTCGCGGGCTAACTCCTCGATCCGAGCCGAATCGTGCTGAATCCTGTGGATATCGGTTCGAAGCTCGGCGTTCTGGCGCTCCAGGTCTCGAATCTCCTTGTCCAATAGACGGGCATGCTGCAACATGGCGACGTATCTACGCACCCCCATTTCATCATAGAACAGCGAGGTCATCAGAACCGTGGCCAACACACAGCCGGCGACCAGCACCAACGTCCACGACAGTCGCCGGCGGCGCTTCACGCTATGATGCTTGCGGTTTTGTCTCGTCATGTCACCTCTCGCACGCCGTCTGCCTCCAACTCCTCACGTCCCTCTCTGGGAGATTGACCGACGACATTCCGGCACTACTTTCGGATCGCCGTCTGCCCGGGATACACCGCTCCCTCGCCCAACTCTTCCTCGATGCGCAATAGTTGATTGTACTTGGCGACCCGATCCGTTCTCGAAAGAGAGCCCGTTTTGATGAGACCGGTATTCAACGCCACCGCCACATCTGCGATCGTGGTGTCTTCCGTTTCGCCGGATCGGTGAGAAACCACCGCCGTATAGCCCGATCGCTTCGCCAGTTCGATCGCCTCCAGCGTCTCAGTAAGCGTGCCGATCTGATTCAGTTTGATCAAAATGGAATTGCCGATCCCCTCTTGAATGCCGCGGGAAAAGATCTCGACATTCGTCACAAAAATATCGTCTCCGACTAATTGTACTCGATCGCCGAGTCGCTCCGTGAGCAGCCCCCACCCTTTCCAATCCAGCTCACTGAGGCCGTCCTCGATCGACACGATGGGATAACGATCCACCAGCTTGGCGTAATAGTCGATCATCTCTTCGGACGAACGCGCCGGTTGCTTCTCGGCTTCCAGCCGATAGCGGCCTTTCTCGTAGAATTCGCTGGCGGCGGCATCGAGCGCCAGCGCAATATCCCGGCCCGCCCGATAGCCGGCGCTCTCAATAGCCTGAACGATCAGACCTAACGCCTCCTCATTCGATCCCAGATCGGGCGCAAAGCCTCCCTCATCGCCCACAGCCGTGTTCAGTCCCTTCTTTTTCAAGAGGGCCTTGAGCGTATGAAAAACCTCGGTGGCCATGCGAAGCGCCTCGCTGAACCGCTTGGCGCCGACCGGCATGATCATGAATTCCTGCAGATCGAGCCGATTGTCGGCATGTGCTCCGCCATTGATGATATTCATCAGCGGGACCGGGATCACCCGGGCGTTCGCGCCACCGAGGTAGCGGTACAGCGGTTGGCCCGACTCGGCCGCCGAGGCTTTCGCGACGGCAAGCGAGACGCCTAAGATGGCATTCGCCCCGATGCGGCTCTTCGTCTTTGTTCCGTCCAGGTCGATCATGGCTCGGTCAATCGACGCTTGGTCGGAAGCCTCATGCCCTAACAAGGATGGCGTCAACGTCTTGCTGATGTTTGCGACGGCTTTCGACACGCCTTTACCCATCCAGCGTTTCTTGTCGCCGTCGCGTAACTCAATTGCCTCCTTTTCACCGGTAGACGCCCCGGACGGCACCGCCGCCCGCCCCCGCGCCCCGCTCTCCAATACCACATCGACTTCTACAGTAGGATTTCCCCGCGAATCTAAAATCTGCCTCGCTTTGATTTCCCGTATTGCACTCATTGTCGGTCCGCTCCAGTATATAGTAACGATCTACCGTCTCTTGCCCTTGCGATAAATTTCTCTTCGGTGGCCAATAAGATGAATCACGATAAGTTGCTCATCGTGTAGCATTTGGTAAAGAACACGGTAATCACCAACGCGAAGCTTGAAGAATCCCGCGAGTTCGGCCGTTAATGTTTTGGGGTCGATTTCATCAAAATTCTCAGCCAGCCAATTGATCCGCTCGACGATGCGTCGCCCAATGGGTTTATCCAGTCGAGCCAATTCACGTGTCGCTGCGTCCAACATCCGGACGCTATACATACAGCTAATTCAACCTTAGTCGCTTAGTGACATTTGCCAACGATTCCCCGCGCTGCCCAGACGCAACGGCTTTCTTTTGGCGGGCCAGACGATCGCGTAGAGACTTTTTGATGATCAATCCCTCATCAGGATCACTCAGCAGTTCGATCAATTTGCGCTCAACCGTCGTTTCGATCATTTCCCTTAGTTCGTCCTTTGTCATCCGAGATACGGTAATAGCCATGTGCACCTTGCCTTAGCAAAGAATCAAATGGGCCGAAGCTGATAGAATGTCCATTCTTCAGAAAGGCAACCAAACCCGTAACCATCCCAAAGCAATGCTATCCCACCCCTATCAGGGATACCGGTGATCAACCAGACCGAAGCCCAGACAGATTCAATTCCTGGAACAAG
>JBOHOS010000662.1:0-4809 GCA_050731295.1 Nitrospiraceae bacterium
GTACACACCACGGCAGGGGTTCCCGGCGACCGTCACCCCACGCGGGCCTGAGCACTGCTCCCGTGACTTCATCGATCCGCTCTCCCCTGTGCCTTGACTTCACGCAACGGGCGGACGTACGATCCACGCACCGGCTAAGCTTTGTGCGCTGACGGAGTATGAGGTCGGTCCATGAGGCGATGGCTTGTCGGACTGCTGTTTGCCGTGGCTGTGCTGATGGCGGGGTTGCGCGTGCCCGCTCGTGAAAAGCCCCAGGAATTCGGCCCTCCTTTTCAAACCGTCCTTGAAATCGAAACGACCGCCCGCCTGCTTGCCATTCTGCTCGATTCCGGCCGCGCCGTGATCAATGAAAATCAGGAGCGTTTCGACGACCCCGACGATCGGAAGAAAGGCCTCACCCCCGTCGTGTTCGAAGAACAGCTCGTCGACATGTTCCGAAGCCGTTCGGGTTTTGACCTGCGCGATCTCAACGCGAGCCGCCTGCCGCAGGATGCGAAAAAACTGCTTCCGGTCATGGTGGCGGCCAGCAAACATGTGGTCGCCGATTTTCAATCGGAAATCAATCATAGAGGATTGGGATTCCCAGGGTTGATCCCGGCGGTATTCGGATCGCGTGTGGCGGGCCGCTTCAGCGACTCCACGGGCGTGCGGTTGAAACAAACGTCGCTGACCCCGCGGAACCCGGCCAATTCGCCGGACGCCTTCGAACGCTCGACTTTGGAAGCGTTTGCCGATCCGTCTCATCCGCGCGAACAGTCGATCAGCGAGGTGACGGTCAAGGGTCGCGCTCTGCGCCTCATGTACCCGCTCTATACCACGCGGCAATGCCTGGTCTGCCATGGCGGGCCGAAGGGAGAACCGGATAAGACCGGCTACCCGCGTGAGGGGCTGCAGTTGGGGCAAAATGCCGGAGCGATCAGCGTGATGATTCCGCTTCACAAATGAAACACGTAGTCCTGTCTGGTCTCATCACGATCTCGCTGTGCGCCGGGTTTGCCGGAGCGGCCGAGACCCCTCCCGGTCCGCCGGAGCGGCCCTCGGGAACGGGCGTCATCGTTCACGGCGACGGCTATGTCTTGACCGCGCACCATGTGGTGGCGTCCGCGCGCCGGATCGTCGTCGTGACACCCGGTGAATTCCGCGCTCCCGCCGTGGTCGTGGGCTCCGATCCCGATCAGGACATGGCGCTGCTCAAGATGGAAACGGTCGGGTTGACGGAAGCGCCGATCGGCTATGCCGGTGCGGTGCAGCTCGATCAGGAAGTGATCGTCGTCGGATTCCCCTTCGGTCTTCGCGAAGTGACCATTTCGCGTGGGCGCATCTCCGCCGTTCGGACCAAGGGTGTCCGGCGCGTCTTTCAAGTGGATGCCGCCATCAATCCGGGTAACAGCGGCGGTCCGGTCTTCAATCGCCAGGGTGAAGTGGTGGGGATCATCACGACCAAGTTCAGTCATCCGTCGGGTGTGGTGCCTGAAGGCATGGCGTTTGCCGTACCGGTCAGTTACGCCCTCCCGCTGTTGGCCAACATTCCGGAGTTTGACTTTGCCGCCATTGGAAAAAGCCGAAGAGAGTCAAAACCAAAAACCAGAAGGAGTAAGAGCGCCACCGAAGAGGTTGTTCGGAAGGTGTCCCTGACCACCGTTCGGATCGAAATCCTGCGCCAGGCGGAGTCTGCGACCACTGCGAGGGGATCGCCCGGACCGAAAACCGGCCATTTCAAATCCGACATGCCGAGCCCGGCCCCGAGGTCCGGGTCCGTTCAGGCGCGCGATCATACGCCGAATGCTCATGAAGAGAGCGAGGCTCGCGCACATGTGAACGAGCAACTCGTTGCAGCGCAACGGCAGGAGATGCAGGCGTTAGGCGAGAAGGGAATGGCCGCTCCCGACGGCATGGCGCTGATCCCGCCGGGGGAATTCATCATGGGGGAAGACAACGGGCATCCCGATGCCAGGCCGATGCATCGCCCCACGCTCAGCGCCTACTGGATTGATCGATATGAAGTCACCAACGCCCAGTATCGCCTGTGCGTCGAGGGAGGGGTGTGCTCATCCCCCAAAGACCGCCACGCGTTCGATGATCCGCAGCGCGCCCAACATCCGGTCATCAATATTACCTGGAAGCAGGCCCACGGGTATTGCCAGTGGCGTGATCGGCGACTGCCGACCGAAGCCGAATGGGAAAAGGCGGCGAGGGGAACCGACGGGCGTCGCTTTCCCTGGGGAAACAGCGAGGATGCGATCAAGACCTGGGCGAAAGAGCGCACGATGACGTCGGGCAGCAACGGGACGTCGGCGGTCGGTAGCCTCGTGGAAACGGCCTCGCCCTATGGTGTGTACGATCTCGTCGGGAACGCCTGGGAGTGGGTGAAAGACTGGTATACGGAAGATTACTATACGACGGCTCCACGCCAGGATCCCCAGGGCCCCCTGCGTGGATCGTTTCGCGTTCTGCGCGGCGGTGATTGGAACCAGAGCCCTCTGGACTTACGAGCCAGCACCCGCGCCTGGGATGAAATGACCTATTGGGGGCCGACGGTGGGATTTCGCTGCGCCGCCGATGTGCCGTAAAGGCATCAAGAAGGCGATCTCTTTACTTTTGGAAGATGGAATCGGCCTTCGCGAGCCACTGCTGCAACACGCTGTCCAGGAGGGTGAGACGAATGGTCTGATCGTCGACTGAGCCCGACGAAATCTGCGAGGGATCGAGATCCGGCACGGCGGCCGTGCCGGTCTGAGTAGGAAGCAGGGCGTGAATCGGGAGGGCAGATGCAAGGGCTTGTTGCGCTTTCAAGAATGTGTGAATGTGGTTCATGTCGGCCTCACGCTCGGGATTGATCAGCAGGATGATCCCGATGGCTTCGGGCAGACAGTGTTCCCAGACCGATCGGAAACGTTTCTCCGCGCGGACCGAGATGAGGTGAAGCAGCGTCTCGGCCGAGAGTCGGACGAGGCCAAAATTGGTGTGGGGGTCGGTTCTTGCTCCTTCATTCCCGGTTGCCGCCCAGCGCGACAATGAAAGGTCCCGCACGAGATGGTGAATCAGCTCGCTCTTGCCTGAGCCCATCACGCCCACCACGAGCACCCGCACGATCAGTGGATCTGCCGTAGGGATCTGTCCGACGCGAAACCGTCTGGTCACCTCTTCTAGACGTGTCACGATCCGTTCCATCGGACCGGCGTCGGCGGCGCGCGGGATGGAAGGCGTCTCCACCGCAATCTTTTGTTCGTGCTCTTCCAGCCGACGGAGATCTTCGAACAGAACATGAGCCAGGCTGGCGGTGATCGGCATGCGTTCGGGCACGGCGTCCGGCAGGAACAGATAGCGGCCCGCTTTCCATCCCAAGAGCACGTACAGGGGTTCTTCCCGTTTCGGTGACCGGATGTCGGCCTCGACGATCAGTCCATCGCGAAAATACAGCGTGCCGGTCCGCTCCCCGTGGCTGAGGACCAAGGCGCCCGTCTTTTGATCCAGTTCGAGCATCTGGACCAGATCCAGCACATCGACTTCTTCAAGCTGCCCGCTCAAACCGATTCGGTCCAGTGGAATCTTCTTCGCTTGCTCGATGCGATCCATGACCGTTTCCACGCGCTCGGCCAACTGTTCCAGCGGGCAGGGCTTGGTCAGGTAATCGTCGGCCCCCACCTTGCGCGCTCTGATCTTATCGGCATCCTGGTCTTTGGCGGTGAGGAAGATAAAAGGAATGGTGCGCGTGGCCGGGTTGCGCCGGAGACGGCCGCAGAGTTCAAAGCCGTCCATGCCGGGCATGCTGATGTCGGCGACGATCAGGTCGGGCCGATCGTCGGCCACCATCTGGATTGCCTCCGTGCCGCCGGGCGCCGTCGCGACCTGGTAATTGCGCCCCCGCAGGTACAGCGACACCACACGCTGCAGGTGGGGTTCGTCGTCGACGACGAGTATCTTAGCGGACATGGAACAGCTGTCTCCTGCTAGTGTCACTCAATCGCTTTTAGGCGAAGGAGACGTGGTCAAATGCAAGGCCGCTTACCCGCCCACCCCCGCCTGCCATGACAGGCTTTTTCCCATGGGACGCGCTCTGTCCCGGTGGGGTACGTTGAGGGCGCGCGGCGTGACGAATAAGTCACGCCACGTTTGTGCGCGCCGCCGATGAGGCGGCCGGGTTCCTCAGTGGTTGCCGCAGATAGCCGCGTATCGTTCGCCGCCTTCAGCTTGAGATTTGTGGTTGCCCGACACCATTAATCACATCGTCGGAAATGACGATCGACCTGACGCCTCCCAGAGCCGGGACTTCGTACATCAAATCCAGCATGACCTCTTCAAGAATGGCGCGAAGAGCGCGGGCGCCTGTCTTCATCGGTGCGGCGCGGTGAGCGATCGCTTTGACGGCCGCATCGGTAAACGTAAGCCGGACGTTTTCCAACTCGAAAAGCGCTTCGTATTGCTTGAGGAGGGCATTCTTTGGCTCGGTGAGCACCCGAACCAAGGCCGACTCATCGAGGTCACACAACGCGCTCAGCACCGGGAACCGGCCGACAAACTCCGGAATGAGACCGAACTTCAGCAGGTCTTCGGGCTGCAAGCGGTCCAGGAGAGACGCCGGTCCGCCGGCGTCGCGGGAGGTCGCGCCGGAACCGAAGCCGATCCGGCGGTGCGTCGTCCGGTACGCGACGATCTGATCCAGGCCGACGAAGGCGCCGCCACAAATGAAGAGAATGTTGCCGGTGTCCACCCGAATGTATTCCTGCTCGGGATGCTTTCGGCCCCCTTTCGGAGGCACGTTGCACACGGTCCCTTCGACCAGCTTCAAGAGCGCCTGCTGCACGCCCT
>JBOHOS010000663.1:0-8014 GCA_050731295.1 Nitrospiraceae bacterium
CCCGATCACCGAATTCTTATCAAAGGCGGACACGTCATCGACCCCGGACGCGTGAACGGGCCGGCTGACGTGTTGATTGAAAACGGGACAATCGCAGCGGTCGGTCCGCTTGCCGGGGCGTCGATCAACAAGGGGACCCTGCCGGCGACGGTGATCGATGCGACGGGCAAACTCGTACTGCCCGGGTTTGTGGACCTGCACGTCCATTTTCGCGAACCCGGATTCGAGTACAAAGAGACGATTCAGACCGGCAGCGCCGCGGCCGTGGCCGGGGGATTCACCTCGGTCTGTTGCATGCCGAATACCAATCCGGTCAATGACAATCAGGCCATCACCGAGTTTATGCTCGATCAGGCGCGGGCCGCCGGCAACGCTCGCGTATTTCCGGTCGGCGCGATTACGAAAGGATCGGAAGGCAAAGAACTGGCGGAGATCGGCGATCTCCGTCGAGCCGGCTGCGTTGCGATCTCGGATGACGGGATGCCGGTGATGAACAGCCTCGTCATGCGACGAGCCATGGAATACGCGCTGGCCTTCGACCTGCCGGTCATCGATCATTGCGAAGATCTGTATCTGTCGGAAGGCGGGTGCATGCACGAGGGACTCGTGTCCACCCAGCTTGGCCTCCAGGGTATTCCGGCGGCCGCTGAAGATGTCATGGTCGCCCGCAATCTTGCTCTCGCCGAGCTGACCGGCGCGCGACTGCATCTGGCGCACCTCAGTACGGCTGGCTCGGTTCGCATGGTGCGTGACGCCAAATCGAGAGGCATTCGCGTGACCGCCGAAGCCTGTCCCCATCACTTCACCCTGACGGAAGAAGCGGTCCGGGGCTTTAACACGCTGGCCAAGATGAATCCCCCGCTTCGCGCCGGGGAGGACGTCCAGGCGATCAAGGAAGGTCTTCGGGACGGCACGATCGATGTTATTGCGACGGATCATGCTCCCCACGCCGCGCAGGAGAAACAGCAGGAGTTTGCCGCGGCTCCGAACGGCATCGTCGGCCTCGAAACCGCGCTGCCACTGACGCTGGCACTGGTCGAGGAAGGAGTCCTCACGCTCGAAACGGCCGTGAGTAAGTTGACGAGGGACCCGGCTCGCGCCTTCGGCTTGAGCGGCGGAACGCTCGCGCCCGGAGTCGTGGCCGACCTCGTCGTGGTCGATCAGATGAAAGAGTGGGAAGTGGATCCATCTCGATTCCGTTCCAGAAGCCGCAATACCCCCTTCGCAGGGTGGAAGGTGAAAGGCCGTGTTCACCTGACCCTTGTCGGCGGCCGAATCGTCTATGAATCGGCCTAGGCGAAATGGAGGCGCCGCGATCGGTCAGACGAGACCTGCTCGCATGTTACACTTGTGAAATGGTGGCGCTGGCGATCTGGATCGGTGGACTTGCGGTGATCATTGGCTCCGTCATTCCGGCCGTGTTCAACTCATTCGGGATGGAACCGGGAGGCCGATTTTTGACGAGGGTCTTCGACGGTTATAATCGGGCAGTGATGGCAGCTATGGTCGTGCTGCTGCTCGCCGGTGCCGTTCGACTCTGGATCAGCGCCCGGTATGATGTGCCGCGCGCTGCGATCAGCCAACCGGAAGTGATTCTCCTGGGCCTCATGATCGTGGTGGCCATTGCCATTATTCTTGTGTTGGGACCGGCCTCCGTGAAGTTGCAAGAGGAGGCGTTTGCGGTCAAAGAGGAAACGGCCAAGCAAGTTGCCTACGCCGCGTTCTTCAACACCCATAAGGCCGTCCGTGGCCTCTACGTGCTCAACTTTGGTCTGGGCATCGCCCTCGTTGCCGTGAAATTGAAGTCTTACATACAGAGTGGAAGCTAAGTTTATGAAAAAAGCCATTCTCGCGTTAGCAGATGGAATGATCTTCGAAGGCCGGGCTCTCGGGTTTTCAGGCGAGACCATCGGCGAGGTGGTCTTCAATACCGCCATGACCGGGTATCAGGAGATCTTGACCGATCCGTCGTATAGGGGACAGATCGTGACCATGACCTGTCCGCACATGGGTAATTACGGGATTGCCCGAGAAGATGCGGAATCGAAGCGCATGTGGGCCCACGGTTTTATCGTGAAAGAGTCCAGCCGGCGGCCGAGTAATTGGCGCGCCGAGCATGCGCTCGATAGGTCGTTAATAGAGGCCCGTGTGGTCGGGATCGAAGGATTGGACACGCGTCATCTGACCCGGCACCTCCGGGACGCCGGATCGCAGCAAGGCGTCATCTCGCACATAGATCTGGATCCCGCGCGAGCCGTCGAGAAAGCGCGCCGGGCTCCGAATATTGTAGGACGCGATCTGGTCGCCGAAGTCACGTGTGAGACGGCCTATGCATGGACCAATGGGTCGGGGACATGGAAGCCCGACGCCGATGGTCAGACCGGCACGGCGACCGGCCCGCGCAGGCGATACCGCGTCGTAGTATACGACTTCGGGGTGAAACAGAATATTCTGCGGCGGCTGGTGGACGTCGGGTGTGCAGTCACCGTCGTGCCGGCCTCAACCTCCGCTGACACGCTCGCTGCAATGCGGCCCGACGGTGTGGTCCTCTCGAACGGACCCGGCGATCCGGAAGGGGTGCCGTATGCGGTCAAGACCGTCCAAGCGCTCATCGGCCGGCATCCTATTCTCGGGATCTGCTTAGGACACCAGATTCTCGGCCTCGCCATGGGACTGAACACGTATAAATTGAAGTTCGGCCACCATGCCGCAAACCATCCCGTGATGGATCTTCGCTCCAGAAAGGTGGAGATCACGTCCCAGAACCATAATTTCGCGATCCGAATTCCTGGACTCGATGCGCACATGGATTCACCGCCGGTCATCAAGACACCGTACGGACGATTGGCCATTAGCCACATGAGTTTGAACGACGACTCGATCGAGGGCATGATGTGTCTGGATCAACCGGTCCTGTCGGTCCAGTATCATCCGGAAGCCTCTCCCGGTCCGCACGACTCCGCGTATCTCTTTAGGCAGTTTACCGACATGATGGAGAAGACACATGCCCAATAGAATGCTGAAAAAGGCCACCAACTTTGTTCTCAGTCGGCCGAAGTCCTCACGTACCATCTGGGAAAAGAGCCGGTCTCGGCCGGCTCAGGGTTGGGGGGGTGAGAACGTGGGTACGCTCCGGGCTTCGCCCTCCCTGCGGCAGCGCTGGGCCGGGAGGGGGCGCGTCTCGGCGCGCCTGGGGCAGGCGGGTGCGATCAACGTTTTCAGCATTCTACAAGAGTCCCGCTTGCTATTCGCAGCGGTCGGGCTAGCGACTGTCATGTCCGGATGCGTTACGATCAATCTCTTGCCGGCCCCCGGTCCCTTGGAAGAAAAGCGATTAAGCGGAACCGGCACGGAAAAAGTGTTGTTGATGGAGATGTCGGGATTGATCAGCTCGCAGGAAGGCGGCGGGCTCGTCGATCGGCCGAACATGGTGGCGCAGATTAAAGAGGAACTCACGCGGGCGGCCGAGGATGCGGATTTGAAGGCGCTCGTCGTGCGCATCAACAGTCCCGGTGGCACGGTGACGGCTTCGGATATCATCCATCATGAGTTGCGGGCCTTTCGGCAAAAACGGCGTATTCCCGTCATTGCATCCATTATGGATGTGGGAGCCTCGGGGGGATATTACGTCGCGGTCGCCGCCGATAAGATCGTCGTGCATCCGTCCTCGGTCACCGGAAGCTTGGGCGTCATCATGATGACGATGAACGCGCGAGGATTGCTGGAAAAAATCGGGCTGGAAGCGAACACCGTGACGTCCGGACCTAAAAAGGATATGGGATCGCCCTTTCGAGCCATGACCGACGAGGAGCGTGCGATTTTCCAAGGCTTGATCATGTCCTTCTACGAGCGGTTTCTCACGGTCATTCGCGAAGGCCGGCTCAATCTCTCGGCCGACGAGGTTCGAAAGCTTGCAGATGGACGCGTCTACACCGGCGAGCAGGCCAGCGCCTTGGGGTTGGTCGATCATGTCGGATATCTCGACGATGCCATCGAACTTGCGAAACGCGAAGCCGGATTGAGAGACGCGAAGGTGGTCACGTATCGGCGGCCCGGTGAATATCGCCACAACATCTATTCGCAGTTCCTCGGTGGCGGGAGCGGACTGTCTGCTCTGGCCAATCTTGATCTCATGTCGGTGGTGAGAGGGGGCACACCGCAATTTATGTATTTGTGGATGCCGTAATCGAGACGAGAGGGGCGAGGTGCGAGGCGAGCAGAACTGGTATCCGTTTCTTGAGGGTCCGGTGACCCGCCGGACCGTACTCTCTCTCGGGCTGCAGGGGGCCCTGTACGCGTCGACCGCGTCAGGCCTGTTAAACGTACTAGCAGGCTGCGTGCGCGCCCCGGGAACCGCTCGCGATCAGTTGATTTTTATTTCTGAAGAAAAAGAGTTGGCCATGGGGGTGAAAGCGTTTCATGAGGTTTTGCGGCAAGCCCGGCTCAATGAAAACCCCGAATTGAATGAAATGGTGCACCGTGTCGGGAACCGGATCGCCACTGCCGCGAACAAACCCGATTACCACTGGGAATTTGCCGTGATTCAGGACGATCGGATCGTCAACGCCTTTGCGCTGCCGGGAGGGAAGGTCGCGGTCTTTACCGGATTGCTGAAGTATACAAAAACCGAGGCCGGCCTGGCGACGGTGATGGGCCATGAGGTGGCGCACGCGCTGCAACGACATGGAGCGGAACGGGTCAGCCGGGGCATTCTGGAGCAGATCGCCCAAATCGGTGCGTTGGCGGGAGCGGCCACAGGCGGCATTAATCCCGGCGTGGCGATGGGCGCGATGAGCGCGTATGGCGTCGGCGTCTCATTGCCGTTCAATCGACGGCAGGAATCGGAAGCCGACTACATCGGCCTCCGCCTCATGGCGCAGGCCGGGTATGATCCGCGTGAAGCGGTCCCCTTTTGGGAACGCATGAGCGGGTGTCCGAGAAAAATGATCGGTAAATTGTGCTTCCGGTCCCAGGCGGCGATCCCGGAGTTTCTGTCCACGCATCCGTCCGATATCACGCGCATCAATCAGATTGAACAATGGACGCCTGAGGCCTTGCGCTACTACAGCCCATCGGGACAACCCACTCCGTTGCCGGCGCCGATCGTGCCGCCTCGCGTGCCTGATTTCGGCCCCGCTCCGGTCATCGGTTAGAGGCAATGGAACAACGAGACCTGACTGAGAGCGCTGTGTCGAATGCTGAGATCACACAAACCACTCGACCCTCGCCTCGCAAGTAAGTAAGGATATATGCCGAAGCGAACTGACATCAGAAGCATTCTCTTAATCGGGTCCGGACCGATCGTCATCGGGCAAGCGTGTGAATTCGACTATTCCGGCACGCAGGCGTGCAAGGCGCTCAAGGAAGACGGCTATCGGGTTATCTTGATCAACAGCAATCCCGCCACCATCATGACGGACCCTGAGCTGGCCGACCGCACCTATGTGGAGCCGATCACGTTGGATGTCGTCGAGCAGGTGATCGAGCGCGAGCGTCCGGACGCGCTCCTGCCCACGATGGGCGGGCAGACCGCATTGAATATCGCCATCGGCTTGGTGAAACGCGGGACGCTCGTAAAATACGGGGTCCAGTTGATCGGGGCGTCCGCGGAAGCGATTCAGAAAGCCGAAGACCGTGAAGCCTTCAAGCAGGCCATGCAGCGGATCGGGCTCAAGACCCCGGAAAGCGGGTCGGCCAAGACGCGAGACGAGGCGGCAAAGGTCGTCGACCGCGTCGGGTTTCCGGCCATCGTCCGCCCCTCCTTCACGCTCGGCGGGACGGGTGGCAACATCGCTTACAATCGCGAAGAGTTCGAACGGTATGTCGACTGGGGATTGTCCATGAGCCCGGTCGGAGAGATTTTGGTCGAACGGTCGGTGATCGGGTGGAAAGAGTTCGAACTGGAGGTCATGCGCGACCTCAAGGACAACGTCGTCATCGTGTGCCCGATCGAGAACCTCGATCCCATGGGGATTCACACGGGAGACAGCATCACGGTCGCTCCGGCCATGACGTTGACGGACAAAGAATATCAAGTGATGCGCGATGCGGCGGTGCGGATCATCCGCGAGATCGGGGTGGACACCGGCGGCTCCAACATCCAGTTCGGCATTCATCCCGACACCGGCGAGATGGTCATCATCGAAATGAATCCGCGTGTCTCACGGAGTTCGGCGCTCGCATCGAAAGCGACGGGGTTTCCCATCGCGAAGATCGCCGCGAAATTGGCGGTCGGCTATACCCTCGATGAAATCACCAACGACATCACGCGAGTCACTAAGGCGTCCTTCGAGCCCACGATCGATTACGTCGTCGTGAAAATGCCGCGTTTTGCTTTTCAGAAGTTTCCCGGGGCCGATCCCACGTTAACCACACAGATGAAGTCGGTGGGTGAAGCCATGTCCATGGGCCGGACGTTCAAGGAAGCGCTGCAAAAAGTCATCCGGTCGCTGGAAGTCAACCGGTTCGGTCTGGTGTCTCTCCATGGTTTGGACCGCGGCATCCCGGCCGGCGCCAGTCGCGATGAGCTGACCGCCAAGATTTTCGCCGCGCTGCGATTCCCGCATCCCGACCGGCTGTGGCATTTGGCCGATGCCATGCGCGTCGATATCCCAAATGAGGACCTCTTTGCGATCACTCACATTGATCCGTGGTTTCTCGATCAAATTCGCGAACTGGTGGAGTTCGAGGCCGGCCTCCTCAAAAGCCGTTCGACCGGGAGCGCCGCAATCGACGTTGATCTTTTGTGGAACGCCAAGCGGCTCGGCTTTTCCGATCATCGAATCGGATTTTTGCTCGGGCTTGGTCCGGCGGAGGTTCGCCGCCAGCGGATGTCCGCTGCGGCTTCTGGAACAGCCTGGGGGGTCACGTACAAGCGGGTTGACACCTGTGCCGCCGAGTTCGAAGCCCAGACGCCCTACCTGTATTCCACCTATGAGCGGCATTGCGAGGCGCGCCCCACCGACCGGCGCAAGGTCATCATTCTTGGAGGCGGTCCGAACCGAATCGGGCAGGGAATCGAATTCGATTATTGTTGCGTGCATGCCGCCTTCGCCCTGCGGGAGGAGGGGATCGAGACGATCATGGTCAACTGTAACCCGGAAACGGTCAGCACGGACTACGACACCTCGGATCGGCTGTATTTTGAGCCGTTGACCGAGGAAGACGTGCTGCATATCGTCGAGCTCGAGCGACCGATCGGGGTCGTCGTTCAGTTCGGCGGGCAGACGCCGCTCAAGCTGGCGCTCCCGCTGGAGCGAGCCGGCGTGCCGATCCTTGGGACCAGTCCCGACGCGATCGACCGCGCCGAGGACCGTGAACGATTCAGGGACCTGCTGAATCGGCTGGGGCTGCGACAGCCGGCCAGCGGCATGGCGCATTCCGCGGAAGGCGCGGTTCGCGTCGCCGGCCGGATCACCTATCCCGTCATGGTGCGTCCCTCGTACGTGCTGGGAGGACGCTCCATGCAAATCGTCTATGATGAGCGGGGCTTGAACGCCTACATGGCGTCGGCGGTCAAATCATCCCCCGATCACCCGATTCTTATCGACAAATATCTCGAGGACGCCATCGAAGTCGATGTTGATGCGATTTCCGATGGGCGTCGAGTCGTGGTCGCGGGCATCATGGAACACATCGAGGAAGCGGGCGTGCACTCCGGTGATTCGGCCTGTTCGTTGCCGCCGTATACGTTGGAACCCCGGATGATCGGGGAGATTCAACGACAGACGACCGCGCTGGCATTGGAGCTGGGCGTCGTCGGGTTGATGAACGCGCAGATTGCGGTAAAGGACGGCAATCTGTACATCTTGGAGGTCAATCCCCGAGGTTCCCGCACCGTCCCGTTCGTGAGCAAAGCCATCGGTGTGCCGTTGGCAAAACTGGCCATGAAGGTCATGGTGGGAAAGAGTCTTGATGAACTGGGGTTGATCGAGGTACATAGACCAACACATGTGTCCGTGAAAGAAGCCGTCTTCCCATTTACCAAATTTGCCGGTGTCGATGTGCTGCTGGG
>JBOHOS010000664.1:0-1726 GCA_050731295.1 Nitrospiraceae bacterium
ATTTCACGGCCGTTGAGCAGCTTGACCCGGTAGGTCCCCGTCAACGCCGCATCGATCCCGCTGGTCTGATAGTGCCAGCCCACCTGCTCCCGGTGCAGCGGCACCGCCTGGTTCTTCGCAATGTCCCAGACCATCATGCCGCCCAACCGCTGAATCTGCTCCGGCTTCAAGGTCTGCACCTGCCCCGAATAGCTCTTCGAGAAATCCGGGAACGCATAGTCCTTGACCACATCGCGCGGGTCCAGATACTGCAACGTATCCGTCCGCACCAGGATCGGCATGTCCGTGTACCCCTTGATGTAGTCAATGTCCTGCATGTTCTCATCGAGAATGATCTTGGAGGCGCCCAAGAAGTGCGCGGCATCCGACTCCGGCCGCACCGGAATCCAGTAGTCGGAGCGGGAGGCCGTCGGGTTGTACTCCGGCGTGATGACGACGATTCGTGCGCCTCGCTCGATGCACTCCAATTTCCAGTGCGCTTCCGGCATCTTGTTCTCGACGAAGTTCTTGCCCCAGCTCGTGTTCAGCTTGCTGAAGCGCATGTCGCTGAGGTCGATATCGCAGTTCTGGGTGCCGTTCCACCACGGATGGCTGGGGTCCTGATCCCCGTGCCAGGTGTAGTTGGTCCAGTACCGGCCGCCCTGCGCTTGTGCCGGCGTCACCTTCCGAATCCACGTGTCCAGGATCGGCAGGCACCCGCCGTTGAAGCGCGTGTTCATCATCTTGCCGACGATCCCGAGCACCGGCATGCCCGCCCGATGCTTGAAGGTCCGTACCCCCGCGCCCTTCATCATCTCGATCATCTCCGGCGCATACCCCTGCTCGCGCAACCGCCGCGCCCCCGACTCGCCGCTGTACCGCGTCGCGATGATAATCGCGGCCTTGGCCAGATAGGTAAACGCCGTGTCCCACGACACCCGCATCATGTCATCGAGAAACCGCGCATCGAATTTGTACTTGCGCTTCGCATCCGGCGTCAGCTCCGGCGAGCCCGCATCCATCCACTCCTTCCACCCCCGCCGCATCAACGGGCCCTTCAACCGATACGGCCCGTACACCCGGCGGTGAAACGTGTACCCCTTCAAACACATCCGCGGATTGTGCGCGAACGTGCCCCGGTTCCCATACAGATCTTCATACGTCTGGTGATCGTAGTTCTGCTCCACCCGCATGACCACGCCGTTGCGCACAAAGGCGCGAATCCGACAGCCGTGCGTGTCGTTGGGCGAGCAGCACCACGTAAACGACGAATCATACCGGTACTGGTCGTGATAGACCCGCTCCCACGACCGGTCCGGGTACTCCCCGAGGGGATTGCCCACCTCGATGACCGGCTGCAAGGCCGTCAGCGCGAGCGCCTTATCCGCGATCGCCGCCGCCGCCACCGTCCCGGCCGATACCTTTAAAAATTGTCTCCGTGACAAAAACATCCTGACACCTCCTAAGTTGAATGCTGGCATCCCAGCCTACAATAACGACCACAACTCTCTTCGAGCCTCATATCACCTCCCTTTCGTGCGGATTTCCCATCACCGTTACAAGCGTTTGATTTTGTTGATCTGGTTTTACAAAAAATGCAGCTCGTAGGACAGAATGAGGCATAGCGTTGGGGAAATAAAGCAATATGAGAACCAAAATATTCCGGCCCGAGGTACGACCCTAAGTGGTTAAATAAAATGATTAATTGTGTTCGAAATCTAAACGAGTAATGTCGAGGGGATTAGGG
>JBOHOS010000665.1:0-5397 GCA_050731295.1 Nitrospiraceae bacterium
GCGTATAGACATCCACCGACAGCCCGACTCCTTGCCGAGGGAATCGGGACGCGCGCGCGCGAAACTCGTGTTCGATCGAAGGCATCGACTGTTTCCTATTTGCCGGATCGTTTGATCACGTATCGAGCAGCAGTCTACTGGTCGCGCCTACGCTTTGACAAGCTTTGATGCGAAGGCAGGGAGGTCATACCATCAACTTCTTTGACCCGCTGTGGACAGCCTGGTAAGATCAGGACAACAAGACAACACGGAGATCCTGTGAAAAAATACGATTCAGCGGCACGATTAGGGCTCACGACCGAGGACATCCTCAAGCAAGTCCAGGCGCTCATAGACGCGGCCCCGGGCGACCTTCGAAACACGCTCAGAAAAGAAATGCTCCTGACCATTCTGAGGCTCAACGATGCTGAGCTGGACACGCTCGATCTAAAGATCCTGAACCGGACTCTTCGGGAGCTTCGTCACGCCTTTAAAGTATTCTATCCCTATCGCGACCGGCCGAAAGTGAGTTTTTTCGGATCGGCGCGCACACCTCCCGGTGATCCGAACCACCAATTGGCGATTACCTTCTCGCGGCTCTTAGTCGATCGAGGGTTCATGGTGATCACCGGCGGCGGCGATGGCATCATGGGCGCGGCCCAGGAGGGAGCGGGGAAGGATAATAGTTTCGGCCTGAACATCATGCTGCCGTTCGAGCAAGGCGCCAATGCCACGATTGCGGACGATCCCAAGTTGATCACGTTCAAGTATTTCTTCACCCGCAAGCTCATGTTTCTCAAGGAATCACACGCCACGGCGCTCTTTCCAGGAGGGTTCGGCACGCACGATGAGACGTTTGAGGTCTTGACCCTGCTTCAGACCGGCAAAAGCCATCCCCAACCCATCGTCTGCTTGCAGGCGCCCGGGTGCGACTATTGGCACCGCTGGTATGATTTCATCACCGGGCCGTTGCTCTCGCAGCGACTCATCAGCGAGGAGGACCTGAGCCTGTTCAAAATTTTCGATTCGGCGGAAGAAGCCGTGGAAGAGATTGAAAACTTTTACCGCACGTACCATTCCAGCCGCTTCGTGCATCACCATTTGGTCGTGCGTCTCAAGCGCGCCCTCGCGGAGGATCATCTGGAGGCGCTCCAAACGGAATTTTGCGATCTGCTCGTGGACGGCGCCTTCGCGCAACGTCATCCGTTTCCGGAAGAGCAGGCTGAGCACACCTTGCACAGTCTTCCCCGGCTCGTGTTTCACTACAATCGCCGGAGCGCCGGTCGGCTTCGGCAGCTCATTGATCGGGTCAATAGCTTTCCGCAGCCGGCCGCCATCGCGTCTACCGAGGCGCTTCCTCCTTCCGCCGGACTCTGATCATGCCGGGTAGACGGTTTCTCTGGTGCGCCGGTCCATGGTAAGCTGAACAACTTCGATGAATGAGCCGCAGCGCCAGATGACGAAGACGGGACACGCTCCGGAGATGGTCCTGTATCATGCCGAGTGTTCTGATGGGTTCGGCGCGGCTTGGGCCCTGTGGAAACGATTCCCCGCGGCTCGGTACATCCCCGTGAAGCATGGCTATCCTCCGCCGGCCGATCTGGCCGGCCGCCACATTGTGATCGCCGACTTCAGCTACGCGCGCCCGACGCTCGAAGCCATTGCCGCACAGGCTGCGAGCCTGCTGATTCTCGATCATCACATTACGGCCCAGCAGGCGCTGGCCGGCTTGCCCTACGCCTATTTCGATCAGAAAAAGTCGGGGGCCGTGTTGGCCTGGGAATGGGCTCACGAGGCGCCGGTTCCGTGGTTGCTGCAGTACGTGCAGGATAAAGACCTCTGGCACTGGGCGCTGCCCGCCAGCCGGGAGGTGAATGCCGCGCTGGCGTCCTATCCCTATGACTTCCAGGTCTGGAGCGGCCTGCGGCAGGAGACGTTGGAGGCAGAAGGTCGAGCGATTTTGCGGTATGAGAATGAACTGGTCGGAAAGATCGCCGCGGCGGCGGTGCTGGCAACCTTTCACGGCGAAACCATCCCCGTCGTACAGAGCGCAATCTTGACGAGCCAAGTGGGTGAACGGCTCTCAGCCTGCCGGCCCTTCTGTGTCATTTGGCACGATCGCGAGGGTCGCCGGTACTATAGCCTTCGTTCGCGAGAGCAGGGAGCCGATGTGGCCGCGATCGCCACGCAATACGGCGGCGGAGGGCACACGCACGCGGCCGGCTTTTCGGTGCCGTTGGGTCCAGATACACCGTCCGCGCTCGACCCGCTCAATCAATATCCAATTAAAAATTAAAAATGCAAAAGTGTGAATTAAGGCCGCATAACTATCAAATAGTTTCCTCTTCGCGTACGGTTTGATCCATTTTGCATTTTAACTTTTTAATTGTTTTTTCATGATTCCCCTTCGCGACGATAATCCCGCTGAGATCACGCCCCTCGTCACCGTCGGCTTCATCGCCGCCTGTGCGCTGGTTTTTCTGTACCAGGCATCTCTTCCAGGGCAGGCGGGAGAAGTGTTCGTTTATCAATTCGGCGCCATCCCGGCGACCATCTTCGGCAACGCGACCCTGCCCGTCGAGGTTGCCGCTATTCCACCCTTTGCGACCTTGCTCACGAGCATGTTCATGCACGGCGGCTGGATGCATCTCATCGGCAACATGCTCTATCTGTGGATCTTCGGCAACAACATCGAAGATGTCATGGGGCATGTGAAGTTTGTGATTTTCTACGTCCTCTGTGGCATTGCCGCCGTTTACAGCCATGCGATCACCGATCCCAATTCGACCGTGCCGATGGTGGGAGCGAGCGGCGCCATTTCAGGTGTGCTGGGCGCTTATCTCCTATTGTTTCCGCGCGCGCAAGTGCTCGTGATTATCCCGCTGGGGTTCTTCACGAGAATGATGTACGTGCCGGCCGGCGTAGTTCTTGGCCTGTGGTTTTTGATGCAGGCGCTGAGCGGGGGCATGAGCCTGGGACGATCAGGCGGTGGCGTGGCGTTCTTCGCTCACGTCGGCGGCTTCGTCGCCGGCATGGCCCTGATTGGCCTCTTCAAGCGTTCCGATGTCCGCTTCTTCGCCCCGCAACGACACTCGTCGTGGCAGAATTCGGAGTGGTAGGAAGGGGGAGACGGAGCCATGCTACCGTCCGCTCCGAATGCCTCAGTTTCCGCTTTCCCTCCCGGCAGAATCCCGGTGGGTTCCTTCGCTCCTCCGGCAATGTCGCTCCCACAGCATGGCTCTGCTGGAATAGAACAGAGTGATGGGAGTCATATGGCGGGTGTGTAGCTGCTCAACGTTACCTCGCCTCACCGAGCGACTCTTCCGGAAGCAAACCTTGCATAAGTTCTCCAGTAATTTCGCTCCAGCAGCATGGCTTCTGTTGCGCTAAGGACAACGAACACTCCTTCGTTTTGCCTGCACCGACGTTGACAGCGACCCTTTCATTGAGTAGGGTTGATCAGAGCGGATTCGGTTATGAACATCCCGACAACAAAACTCACCTATCAGGACTATCTCCTTCTTCCAGAAGATGGGAAACGCTATGAGATCATTGAAGGCGATTTGTATATGACCCCGGCTCCAACGACGCGACATCAGATTATTGTCGCGCGTCTCAGCCATGTCTTAATGACATACCTGGAATCTCATCAGATCGGAACAGTATTGACCGCCCCATGCGATGTCGTCCTGAGTGATACGGATATCTTTCAGCCGGATCTGTTACTTGTTCTCAACGAAGGTTCCGCGAGGATCACGGAGAAGAACATTCAGGGGCCGCCGGATCTGATCATTGAAATTCTTTCACCAGGGACAGCCGCTCGCGATCAGGAGCTCAAACGAAAGCGATATGAACACTTTGCCGTGGGCGAGTATTGGCTGATCGATCCTGATCGGAACACCATGGAAGTTCTACGGCTGGAAGAAGACCGGTATGTTCGTCTGTGTCTTGCCACTCGCCCAAGCGAATGCACCTCCCCGCTCTTCCCGAACCTCACCATCGATCTTGACTGGCTTCTGAAATAAAACACGGTCATGCTGCTATCCGCTCTGAGTGGCTACGGAGCGGCCTGACGTGATGCTGCGGCTAGAGATCTCATGCTTATCCGGTTGTTTCAGCAATACACTCGGTATTGTGCTTAGGCCTCAGGGAACGACTTCGCGAGATCCTTCGCGCCTCGTATCCGACCATACGAGGTAGGCGTGTATCCAGTTCCGAGGCCGAGGAGGGTTTGGAAGGCAGCCATGGGTGTCTTTCGGCGATTGTGCCGAAAGACGAACTCGTCCAGGTAGACCTGGAGTTGAGCGCGGCTGACCCCATGGTGGGTGCCGATCAGCCATTGCTGCAGATTGCCCACGGCGCGGTCGGCCAACGGGACGACCGATTTCGCGCCCTTCCGCAGTTCGGTTCTCTGTGGCTGTGTGCCGGGGATGTGGATGTAGCCCGCTTCCTCCAAGCCAGTGAACGTCTTGAGGCCATCCGTGTAGAGCGTCGCGCCGGGAGCGATGTGCTGTTTGATGAAGGCGTTCAACGTGATGCTTTTGAAGTCAGGAATCACCGCCATCCGAAGACGCCCCGACACCTGGCCCCGCTTCTCCACCGCGACTATGACAAGGCTCGCCTTCCGCCCCTTGAGTTGACGGCTCCCTCGCAAGCCCGCCTGTGTGCCCCCGATCCAGGTCTCGTCAATCTCCACGTCACCCCGCAGGGGTTCGCGTGCCACATTCACCATGGCCCGTCGAAGCTTATGGAGCATCATCCACGCGGTTTCATACCGGACCAGCCCCAATTGGCGTTGGAGAAGTAGTGCCGAGATGCCACGCTTATCGGTCGTCATCAAATAGGCCGCCCAGAACCACAACACCAGCGGCGTCTTCGTGTTATGGAGGACTGTTCCCGACGTCAGCGAGACTTGTTGCCGGCAGGCCGCGCATTGCCAGCGGCGGTATGTCACCATGAGATAAGCCCGTCGGTGGCTGCACCGAGGGCAGACGAAGCCATCTGGCCAGCGACAGGCCGCCAAATACCGTTGACACGCTTCTTCGCTTGCGAACTGAAGTTGAAACTGGCGCAGACTCGTAGGAAAGGATGGGCGAGCCACGCCGCTACACTACCAATAGCGGCGTGCTGAAACAACCGGATAAGCATGAGTGATCTAGACCAAGCACGAATGAAGCGAGATCTGCGCGGCCGTCTTGCAGATGCCAAGACTTTGCTCAAGCGGCATATTCCGCAGGCCCGGCAAGTATTGAGAAAGCTAATTGAAAAACCGCTGATCTGTGAAATGGTGGAGGAGAATGGAGGACGCGGTTATCGGATTACGGGGCAGGGAACATATCTGCGTCTCCTGCCCCAAACCCTTGCTTCCCCTTGTGTGGTGTCCCCAACGGGATTTGAACCCGTGTTGTCGGCTTGAAA
>JBOHOS010000666.1:0-1404 GCA_050731295.1 Nitrospiraceae bacterium
GGCCAGCGCAATGCCGCCCATGATTTCCACGATCATCTTCGAACGGTCGTGCGTAATCTTGGCCAAGGCGTCGTTCAGCACGCTCTGTTCGAGGCGGTCGAACTGGGTCGTCTTCTCCCGAATGAGCTGCATCAGCGCGCGCCCCCGGCCCTGCTCCAGGTAATGCAAAGCATCGACCGAATAGCCGTCGCGAACCGCCTGGATCAGACCATCTTTCTCGCTCATCAACCGCCGGATCAGACGTTGGGACTCCTGCACGATGCTTTGCTGCGGGTGGCGGCCCTGCACCATATTCTCCAGCAAATCGCCGACCGTCAAAATATGGTCGTGGGCGATCCGATAGGGCTCGAGATATCCCTCCTGCCGGGTGACGACGTAGCCGCGGAACCCCGAGTTCAGTTCCACCACCAAGTGCATATATTTGGCAGCGGTCCGCTGCACCAGATAGACGTTATTGAGCTGTTCTTCGTCATCAGCAAAGGTTCGGACGCTTCGGTAGATTACCAAACTGAGCAGGATGAGAGCCACGATCGGAATCGTCGAGGTCAGAAGAAGCTTTCGCTCAATCGGAAAATTTTGAAAGATGCGTGCCAGGCGTCGCATGGTCGATCCAATCCCTCTGCTCGACATCCTAAAAGCGTAGCCAATCCATGTCAAACCGAAGCGCCACGAGAGTTGTAAGCAAGCGCCGGCCGGTATGCCCAATCATCCATAAGCGACTGGGCGCAAACCCGATAAGCCTTACTCTGGTCATCGAGGGTCGTGCCTTCATTGCCTTCTGAACACATGGACTGCGTCCTGGGTAGGTTGTTCGGCAGGGTCGTCTTGGCACGATATGCAGCAATTGAGGTGCCACACGCTTGTCGCGAATGCCGCTCGTTCCGGCGATGACCAGGCGAGGGTGAAGGGCGCGCATGTTCGCATGAGGCGCCCCATGCGAACAAGGAAGAGGCCGCGGTAGAAGCAGAAGTCCTCGTTGCCGTCAAACACCTCGTGGTCCTGGTAATCAAAGATTCACGGTGAACCGCCACCCATCTTTTTTGATGTTCATCGATGAGGAGGAACAGATGATGGTCAAGGAGAGCGGTTACGCACAGGTCCATCTGTGCGAAAGCGATAACCCATGCGACAGCCAGTACCGGAACGATGACCGGACGTTCATCCCTGTTCCTACACCACGCTGCTCCCGGGACTGATAGTCCGGCGGAGAGAACCGTTTAAAGAACACGATGGTAACACAGGTTACCGATCGACTCCGTTCCACGCCGGACAGGATCACGTCTGTCGTGGAGCGCATGGATCGCCATTTGCATCGCTCTCTGATTATCTTCTCTGGCGAAGTGATCGCCGGCCTGCCGGGAAGATAAGGAGAGGTCATGAGATCCGTCCATCCCACCGTAATAG
>JBOHOS010000667.1:0-2177 GCA_050731295.1 Nitrospiraceae bacterium
CTCCATCTTCAAAGTACCCGCGAAAGAGCCCTTCGACGACCTCGTCCTGCCGATCGTTATTCTGCCCCAGCCAGATGAGCCGATGCGCATCGAACGTATTGGGCGTGCGCTGGATCCGCTCGAAGGCGAATGGAATACCTTCTGACCGCCCCACCGCGGCCACCCTCGCCTCCTGCGCCCGTCGCGCTTCGGAACCGCCAAACTTGGCATCGAGGTACGCCGCTCTGTCCGTTCCCGCGCGAGGTATGGCCGGATTTAACTGGAACGGACGCCAGGTGATACGGTGTTCAGAGCGTCCGTTCCAGGCGTTCAATGCCTTCTCCAGCCGGCGCTTGCCGATGAAACACCAGGGGCAAATCACATCTGAAAAGATGTCCACGCGCAACGCGGCCGTTGCCAAACGTCCGGTTTCGGGATTGTTCTGTTCGTTCATCAGGTCACCGTGCGTGCGGAGGGAAGGACAGCCTCAGTCGAGATGCCCCATCTTCCCCGCCCGATAATCGTTCACCGCCTGGACCAGTTCTTCTTCCGTATTCATGACAAAGGGCCCATACCGTGCCACTGGCTCATGAATCGGTTCCCCGCTGAGCATCAACGCAGTGGTGTCTTCTTTGGCTTCGATGGCAATCCAGCCGCCGTTTCTCTCGAATACCGCGATCTCTGCTTCATTGACCGGCTGCGCCTCATTTAGCACCGCCCGTCCATGGAGCACGAAAAGGGCGGTGTTATGGTCTGCGGGCACGGTCAGTTCCGCCCGATGCCCGGCTGGCAGGCGCATATCGTAGAGATGAATCGGTGTAAAGGTCTTCGCCGGCCCTTGCACACCGCGAAACTCGCCCGCGATCACCCGCAGCGAACCTCCGCCCTCGTCGAGACCGACGACGGGTATTTCATCTTTCAGCAGCGTCTGGTATTTCGGAGGCGACATCTTCACGGCCTTGGGTAGGTTCACCCACAATTGAATCGCTTCCAACGTCCCTCCTCGAGTCGCAAATTCCCGTTCATGCATTTCTTCATGCACCACGCCTGAGGCCGCCGTCATCCATTGGACATCCCCCGGGCCGATGAGGCCGGCATTGCCCGCTGAATCCCGATGCGCCACGGCTCCTTGATAGACCATCGTCACCGTTTCAAACCCTCGGTGCGGGTGTTCGCCCACGCCACGCGGGTGCTGCGCCGGCGGATAATAGGTCGGACCGGCGTAGTCCAGTAATAGAAAAGGACTGACCTGCTGATCCAGGTCGTTGCTGGGGAAGAGATTGCGCACATGAAACCCGTCACCGACCATATGCGCCGACCCTGGTTGATACACGTGGGCCACGCTCTTCTTCTGGTTTGTTCGTTCCTCTTTCGTGTCTGCCCGTGACATCGCTGTTCTCATTTTACTCGCCTCCTTCCGAAGCCATTTCCCAAACCAGCACCTCCGCGCCACCCTCGGCATCCGCCGTCAACCGCCGCGAGCCGGCGGCGGTCAATCTGACGGCATCCCCGCTTCCCAGCGCGCCCGAGCCTTCAAGGGCCGCACGGCCTTTTGCCACATAGAGATGGACGAACGGCGCATCCGGCAGGGAAACGGACTCGCCCGGCTTGAGACGTCCTCCCCACAGCACCGCTCCTTTTTGCCGGATGGAGACCGCGGCTTGATGGCCGCGTCCCGAGGCAATCGGTATCAATCCGCCGCGCTCGAGCGCTCCGTTGACATCGAACTGCTCATAGCTCGGATTGACCCGCTCGGTGTCAGGAGGCACCCACATTTGAACGAAATGGACGTCCGTATTCTGCCGAGGGTTCATCTCCGAGTGCCAGATCCCCGTTCCCGCGCTCATGCGCTGCGCCAATCCCGGATAGATAAGACCCGTGTTACCCTCCGAATCTTTGTGCTCCAGTTCCCCGTCCAGCACCCACGTGACGATTTCCATGTCCTGATGCGGATGGGTCATGAACCCCGTCGCGGGCCGCACGACGTCATCATTGCTGACGAGCAGGAGGCCATGATGCGTGTTGCTCGGATCATGATGGCCGCCGAAGCTGAAACTGTGGCGCGAATCGAGCCATCCGGCGCGGGTATGGAATCGCTCTTGGCTGCGCCGGACTTCGATCATCGGCCCGCTGATTTTGTCGCTTCGGATGTTCATGTTCGCCTCCTTCGACCGGGGCCATCCAGGACAGCATAGACC
>JBOHOS010000668.1:0-15410 GCA_050731295.1 Nitrospiraceae bacterium
GCTCAACGGAGCGGGCAAAGGCCGCACCTCAAGGCTTCACGGAACACTCCGCTTCGATCCATCTCTTCTTGGAACCCTGTTTGGACAGGGTTCCGCTCTCCCGAGCGTGCGGGCGCATCTACGTCGCTTGTTTATTGAGAACGCAATGGCCTGCACGAATGCTATGCGACGACATTCACGCTCATGGGCTATCACTAAAACGAGCGGTTGTGCTCACGCTGCGCGTTTTGAAAGAGCACATTTCCGGATTTCTTGCGACGGCAGGAAAGCAGTCGCTTAACAGAATGAATGAACAATCTCATCCGATTGACCCTGGAGCACGGTCGTGCCCGGCAGTAGATCTCTGCGCGAACGAACCTGGCCGGATCTGGGCAGGAGTCCGCGTCTCATGGCATCGGGGAAGACTCGCGTGTTTGGCGGTGCCTTCATTCTTTCCGTTCTTTTCTCCTGTTAAATCGGCGTGCGATAGGGCACGGGCCGCACGGTTCACCTCCGCTCAATCGTTTACGCGCGCATGCCGATGTGAACAGCGCGCGAAAGAAAACCGTGTGGTGGTGCAGATTTGTTCTTGCAAGGCGGGGACAAACGGGCGAATGAACTGGTTTGGATCTTGCTGTCTCGATTATCGTAATCCGAAGGTGAAGAACCGGGAAGACCGGATGGCGAGGCAGCGGGAAGAGGCTGAGAAGTCATTCTAACAGGAAGCCTTTCTCGCGCGGATGAGTCTGGGCCCTGTGCATCGGCATGAATCCTCGGCAAGCCCTTTGCCAACGGGCCCGGACTCTACCTTCTCCCTTCAGCGTTTCGGCGTCAGCCGGACGGCAAGGCTCCCCTCCAGTCGCCCGCTGCTATCCTGTGACTGTTCGGATGTTGATTGGGCGGTCGGCATAGACCTGGTCGTCGAAAGAGGACCGGATGTCGCCCGAGGCCGGTGTAGTGAGGGAGGAACGGTCATGATGAAGAACAAAATATCCACCCTATTTTTGCCTGCACTCGCCGTTGGGATTCTCATCGCCGTGATGCCGTGGATCGCACGGGAGACCACCCAGGGCTCCTTGGCGCCGGAACAGAGTTCGTCGACCATGAAAGGGACGGTCGACAAAATCACAGAATACGTCTTGATGCAGAGGGCTGTTGCGAGAGAAGGGTCATATGAAGCGTATCTCTTTGAGCTGCAGGTCGCGAAAGAGGCGCGCGAGAGGGGTGACTGGCTTGAACAATATCAGTCGATCAATCGCTTCATTGATAAATTAGATGCCCGCGCGGGAGGAATCTCGGCGCGAAGCGCGCAGGACATTCGTGAGTATACCTACCTGGTCAGCCTCGCCGGCGCCATGATGTGAACCGACGGAAAACGGGATCAGTGTCGTGTGCGAATGAAGAGGGGGAAAAGCAGCTTGCTATGGGGTTAGAAAGATGGCCGGCCCCGGGGAGGATGCGCGTGGAACTTCCGCCAGGGCTTCCTGCGCCTGTTTGGCATAATAGCTCTCGCCGGCGACGCGAAGGAGCGACTGGTAGAGAGTGATGGCGAGATCATTCCAGCCGATTGCCGTGGCGGCTTGGCCGGCGCGAAGAGTGCAGGCGGCCGCCATCGACTTGGGATCGACGGCGAGACGAGTGGGAAGGTCTGAGACAAACGGCTTGACGGGGTGGAGTAGTCTCGGCAGCTCCGCTTGAGCGGTCCGTGAGACTTGGTTCAGTCGCATCGCATCGACAAAAATCGCTTGCGGGTCTTCGGTCGTCCGGCAATGCGTATACGTCTTCCACAGTTCTATGAAAGAAGCTTGACTCATGACCGCCTGATCGGGATGGGCCTTGAAACGTTGGCACCCGTAGGTCACCCCGAGCAGACCGATCAGGCAGATAATCCACCCTCCAATCCGTATGGTCGGTCCTTCGCGTCTAAGCACGGTTTCCTCAAGAACCAACGATAGATGCTTTTTTATCAGAATGCATATGCCGAACGCCAAAGATTTCTCTATGGTTGAGTCACAGGCCTGTTCTCTCTCTAAGAAAGACTAGAGATTCCTCTTGAATGCAAAGCGCTGGCCGAGTAGAACCGTCGCTTCAACCGCGGTAGGCACCAGGCTTCGGACCTGTGGAATCCAGTGACCCAGACTTCGCACAGTGATGAACGTGCAGAACCGCTCAGGTTCGGCCTGCAGATATGCCCCGGCAGCTGTGCCGCGATTCCCATTAGAAAAGCGGCGCGTCATTGTCTGGCGGCCCTGTGGAACACATCAACAAGGAGCACAAGGAGCCGTAATGGATAATAACAAAAAAGCTCGCCTCATTGCGCCGTGGGTCAATCCCGACGAACGTGTGACGGTTGATTTCGAGGACGAACGGGATTTGAACGTCGAGGTCATCGGATGCACGAATGAGTTGGTCGATCTGTCCCTAGAGACCGGTTTTCCCCATGTCCGGCAAACGATAAGCGTGCCGCTTGGTGATGTGGAGGTGGGGGAGGACAGGAGCCGGTACACCAGGGATCCCGACAAGCCGGTTCAGCGGCACCGATTGAGACTCGTGATCACGGGCAAGCGGCCGGAGGCCGGCTAGAGCACGGGAGCCGACTGAACAGCCTCATACACGCGGCGCGCGTGCGGCAATGGTTCCCACCGCAGGACCTCCAGCGAATCGCTCACATAGGCGGGCGTGCGCATGCCGTTCAGCACGCAGGTCACGCCCGGCGTGCTGGTGAGCACCCAAAGCGCTTTTCGCGAGAGCGGGTAGTGTCGTTTATCGTCGGGGAGCAGCGGATTGAGGCGCTCCGCCACCGCCGATGTCTGTCTACGGCTCTTGATCGTCGCCTCCCGCCGCAGCTCCTTCAACAGCGCCAGGAGGGCAGTCAGGTAGCGGTCTCGCCAGGCTTCCCATCGCGTGCTCATTTCAGCGGTGAAGTGATGGGTCAAGGCCCGCAACACCTGATTGAGATGGGGAGCGATCATCTGGTTCTCAATCTGTTCCCAATGCTCTGCGTTCTGAATGTGCGGCCGCACTTTCGTGAGCTCGTCGGCCCATCGAAAATAATCCTCCGGCGGCATCCCATGACCCGGCTTCTGGATATGCGGGACGAAGTCACGCCGATATTCATCTTCCAGTGTGGAGACGAGATCACGTTGAATGTCGAATGCGACGGCTGACGGTTCCACCGGTAAGTCGGCCAATCTGATCATCCCTTCACCCTTGACCGGGATGGCATTCAGCGGGCGATTGACGAGCACGGCCAATCGTTCGGTCTGAGCGAGCTCGAGCACGGTGTGATTTCCATCGCGACCGGTGTTCGGGGTCAACAAGGCGCCCGATTCGAACAGGTTCATCGGGCATTGCAAGACCTTGAAATGATGAGAGCCGAGCGGAGCCGCCGACGCCGCGGCTGCCGCCGTCGATGCGATTTGCGCCGCCTCGAGCAGGCGGGATACGGAAGTGGCTTCCGGATCGTCCGGAGGTAATGCACAGGTATTCGACGAGACGCCATAGTACCGGAGACGTCCTTCGGCGACCTGCGTTTCCAGATACTCGAAGGCGGTCTGCGCGCGCCGGTCAAACTCCTGCCGCAATCCGGCGACGTCGGTCAGGCCGCGGTGTTTCGCGTCCGACAAGAAGTACTCGACGTTATGGAGCAGGCACACATCCAACGTGTCCAATCCCAGTCGCTCCAGCGACAGCTCAAGCTGATCTGCGATGAACTCCGGATGAAGGCAATGCCAGAGGCCCTCGGCGTATTTCACCATGTCGGGATACGGCCTGCCCGCCTTCTCGCGGGCCTGCGCGCGAGTCATGTTCTGGCCTTGAACATAGCCGATCTTCGAGACCACGATGATCGCGTCGCGTGTGATTTCTCCCTTCTTGATAAGCTCCGCCAGTACGGAGCCGACCAGCCGTTCACTGTCGCCGTCCGTATAGTTGGTGGAGGTGTCGAGAAGGTTGCATCCGTTGCGGAGGGCATGGACCAGCGCCTCGCGATGCGCCGCGTCTTCCATATCGATCCGATACCCGCCGAATCCCAGCCGGCTCGCCGTCAAGCCGGTGGAGCCGAACATGGTGTACCCGTGCGCGGTGGGAGACGCAGATGGGCTGCCGATTGTGCGGACGGCATAGGCGGCAGTTCCTCCGGGCGTGGCGTGTCCGGAAAGCCGGGCGCTCCGGAGCGCTTTTGCCGATGCCTCGCCGTCACGCCGTGGATTCGCCAGCGCGGCGGCGGCTGCGGCCGGCTCCGTGATCGGAGTCTGGCAGGTGAAGTTTCGGCATATGTAGAGGGCAGCCTTCCCGCCGACCGGCCCTTTTCCCATCGTGAGCGGATGCCGGGGATCGGGTCCCTGGGGATCGTAGTGGGCCATGATGCGATTCGGAAGATAGGGCCGGTTGACTTCACGCTTGAGCGCTTCATACCCCGGCTCGGCCGGATTGCCGACCAGCGCCAATTCCACCGGGCCGTTCAAGAGCAGATCGGTCACGATCAGACTCTTGGTAAATGCGCGCGGATAGCGAGCGATCTGGCGGCCATAGGCGCGGATGGCGCCGGTCGCGGCCTCGCGGAACTCATCGCGGGCGTAATGAAACGACAGGCGCGCCAGCGCCGATGCCGCCACCGCGTTTCCACCGGGCGTCGCTCCGTCCGGGCCTTCCCGGCTCCTGACGATCAAAGCTTCGTGATCGCGCGCGGTCGTGAAGAACCCGCCGTGCTGCGTATCCTGAAAATCAGCGAGCATGCGTTCGGCGAGGCGAACGGCTTCGTGCAGGTAGCCCTCATGCGCGCCGGCTTCATACAGATCGATCAAACTTTCCGCGAAGAACGCGTAATCTTCGAGACAGGCATGGAGGTGCGCTTTTCCGGCTCGATACGTCCGATAGAGACCTCGATCGGGACGGGACATGGTCAGCAAGAGAAAATCCGCGGCGCGTTCACCGGCTCCCAAATACCGGGTATCGCCGAGGACCCGCGCGCCCTCGGCCATCGCGGTGATCATCATGCCGTTCCAGGCGGTGAGGATCTTGTCGTCCAGGCCGGGAGGCACGCGCCTGCGTCTGGCTTCGTACATCACCGGCCGGAGCCGTTCAATCGTTCGTCGAAGCTCGTCCGGCGAGAGGGTCAGCTCGCGCGCAACCTCTTCCAGGGGCCGAGGGGTATTGGGAATACTCGTCTGCTCCCAATTTCCTCCGGGCGTAATGTCGTAATAGGCGCACAAGCGGCGGGCGTCATCCTCGGTGGGCGCGATGGCGCGGATGTCGTCCGGGGTCCAGACAAAGAACTTCCCTTCGACGCCTTCAGAGTCGGCATCGGTAGCGGAGTAGAAGCCGCCGTCCGGCGATGTCATCTCGCGGAGAATATACTCGAGCGTCTCCCCGGCGACCCGCCGGTAGTCGGCCTCACCGGTGGCTTGGTAGGCTTCGAGGTACGTGCGGGAGAGCAGGGCATTGTCGTAGAGCATTTTCTCGAAGTGAGGGACCAGCCACCGTTCGTCGGTGGAATAGCGGGCGAACCCGCCGCCGATGTGATCGTACATGCCGCCCGCCGCCATCGCATCGAGCGTCTTCTTTACCATGTACAGCGTCTGGGCATCGCCGGTTCGATGGTGGCGTCGCAATAAGAAGGACAGGCCGGTGGCCGGCGGAAATTTCGGCGCGTGGCCGAAGCCGCCGAACCGGGAATCGAAATCTTCAGCCAATTGTGTGACGGCGGCATCCAGTTCCGCCTCTCCCACGGACATGGGGGTGGTGACCCGCATCTCCTCCTTCAAGCGCTCGGTGACCTGCGCAGCCTGCCGGCGCAGACCATCCGGGTCCGTACGCCAGAATTCGGCGACTTTTTGCAAGACCGTCGGAAATCCCGGTCGTCCGTATCGGTCGGTGGGCGGGAAGTAGGTGCCCGCGAAGATCGGCGCCTGGTCGGGTGTCAAAAACACCGTCATCGGCCAACCGCCCTGGCCTTGGTTCAGGGCCAGCGTCGCCTGCATATAAATTTCGTCCAGATCAGGGCGCTCCTCCCGATCGACTTTGATGCAGATAAAGTGCTCGTTCATCAACGCGGCGATGCGGTCGTCCTCGAAGGACTCACGCTCCATCACGTGGCACCAGTGGCAGGCGGAATACCCAATGGAGAGAAGGATCGGCCTATGGAGTTCGCGCGCCCGCTGGAGCGCTTCAGGACCCCACGGATACCAATCCACCGGATTCTGGGCGTGCTGGAGCAGATAGGGACTGGTTTCTGTGGCGAGACGATTCGACGGGCGAGCGGCGCCATGAGCAGACATGGCCTCAACCTAACATCCGTGAAGTCGGCGGGTCAACCGAAAGTGGGCAACGGCCCGCATAGGATTCTCCTTTGCGGGCCGAGAGGTGTGGCGCTGAGGCAGGAGATGGCGCTTAGGGCTTGTCTGACTTGCTCCTGCGTTGGCGTTTCTTCTTTTTCTTGCTCTTCAATTCCTTCTTGTCTTCCATCATCGACTTTTCACCGGGCGCTTTCATGGCGGGGTCAGGGGGTGGCGCCGGTGGGGCAGCCGGAGTTGATGGAGTGGACGGAGCAGTACCCTGAGCGAATGTGATGGCGCTGAATCCCATCAACGCCACGATCGCAGTGATGACGACGGTCGTACGCCTCATTATCATCGTGTCACTCTCCCTTGTCGAAAATGGACCCGTGGCTCATGGAATCAGCGCGGGCCTAACGAGCGGCGCAGGTTGCGGTGGTGGCAAGAGGCGGCGCATCAGTCGTACTTCATCTTTTCTTTCATCTCACCTTTCATTTCAGAGGACTTGCCTTTGGCCTTGCCTTCGATCTCCGCGGCTTTGCCCTTGGCTTCTCCCTTCATCTCTTCCATCTTCCCCTTCATGTCGTCGGCAAAGGAGAGTGTGCCGAATCCGCCAGCAGCAGGGCTGCTTGTCGAAAAGCACCCTAGTCCTCTTGTTATGGGGCATGTCAACCACGGCGGCGTGGAAGAATGCTCGACGACGCAGGTCGCTGGGTACGGCTCGATGCGTGGCCGGCCAAGACACGGCCCTAAGGATGAACCGTCCTGAGCGGCTTGATATGATAGGCTGTAAGGAGTGTACGGAGGATCACGGATGGCCGAGGTCGGACCTTATTCCAATTATCGGCTGACCGTCAGGCTTGAACTCGCCAATTGTCCGGGCATGTTTGCGCGGGTCGCGACGGTATTAGCTGAAGAAGGCGCCAATCTGGGGGCGGTGGATATAGTCTCGGCGGGCGCCGACACGATGGTGCGCGACGTGACGTTTGATGTCCAGACCGAAGAGCATAGCGAGCGGGTGCTCGAGCGGTTGAGCCGGATGCCCGATGTGCGCGTACTGTCCGCGTCCGACCGGATTTTTTTGTTGCACTTGGGCGGAAAAATTCGGGTCCAGAGCAAGCTGCCGCTCGCCACCCGCCACGTGCTCTCGATGGTCTACACACCGGGAGTGGGACGCGTCTCGCTGGCCATCGCCAAGGATCGATCCAAAGCCTACGCGTTCACCTCCAAATCCAACAGTGTGGCGATCGTCACGGACGGCTCCGCCGTCTTGGGACTCGGCAACCTCGGACCGGAAGCGGCCCTTCCCGTCATGGAAGGCAAAGCGATGCTGTTCCGCGAGTTCGCCGGCATCGATGCGTGGCCGATCTGCCTGAGCACCCAAGACCCGGATGAGATCGTCCGTGTCGTGCAAGCCATCGCGCCCAGTTTCGGGGCGATCAATCTGGAAGACATCAGCGCACCCCGTTGCTTTGAGATCGAGCGGCGGCTGAAAGGGTCCATGGAGATCCCCGTCATGCACGACGATCAGCATGGCACGGCGGTCGTGATCCTGGCGGCGGTGATGAACGCCTTAAAAGTGACCAAGCGGTCCTTCGGCGAGATACGGGTCGTCGTCAATGGATTGGGGGCGGCCGGCACGGCCTGCTGTCGGATACTGCTCGCCGCCGGCGTCTCGCATCTGATCGGCTGTGAGCCGGAAGGCATCGTGCTGGCCGGGGACCTTGAGCAATTGCGCGCTTCCCGCACCGATCTGTCCGCGTGCATTCGAAAAGATCGCCCCGCCGGCACATTGCAAGACGCGCTACGGAATGCAGACGTGTTCATCGGCCTGTCGGTGGGCAACATTCTGCGGCCTGAGGATCTGAATTTGATGGCCAAGGACCGGATTGTGTTTGCCATGGCCAATCCCGATCCTGAAATCAGTCCTCAGTTGGCGGCCCAGCACTGTCGAATTTTCGCCACCGGACGTTCCGATTATCCGAATCAGATCAACAACGCGCTGGCCTTTCCCGGCATTTTCAGAGGGGCGCTGGACGTGCAGGCCCGCGATATCAACGAGGCGATGAAGCTCGCCGCGGCGCGAGCCATCGCCGATGCCATTCCCGAGTCGGCGCTCGGCGAGGATTACATCATTCCCAGTCTCTTTGATAAGGAAGTGGTGCCCGGCGTGGCGAAAGCGGTGGCGGCGGCGGCACGGGAAACCGGCGTGGCGCGCCGCCGAGCCAAAGGCCTGGACGACGCGCCACGCGGCTGATGAGCTAATCCAACGTCCGGCGGTTGCGTTTCACGCCGAGCCGAAGCGGCGGCAAGGGAATAATCGCATAGTTGAGCGATAATTCTTTCGTCATGCAACGCTTCCGACGGTTTGCCGACTTTCCGTTCTGAATGTCTCCAGGGGAGGATGTTGTACTGCCTTCGGAGTTCTTCCACCTGCTCACCCATGACAGGCCGGTAGTCCCCACCCGCCGGTGAGATCCACATTCATCGCCGCGTCGCGTTGCAGCGCGATCAGCGCCTTCTGAGGGTTGAAAAATTCAGTTCGCGCCCTTGGTGCTAGTCGGATCCGCCCAAGCTCAATTCATACAGTAAGACCTTCCAGCCGTCCTCTTCACTCAGAAACTGACCGACGATCGGCAACATGCCGGTCCCCGGCACCTTTCCGGACTGGCCGAGGCTCCCGTTCTTGAGCACCCACATCATCTCGCCGGGCGTGCGGACCTTCTTAAATTTGGGATTCGTAAAATTACGCGGTTGAATGGGAAGGACTTTCGCGGCTCCGCCGTCTCCTTTGCCTTCGGGCCCGTGGCATTGAAAGCAGGTCCCGCGACCGAGGAAGATGGCTTTCCCTTCGGCCAGGATCTCGGGCGTCGGCTGGAACGGCGGCTTGGTCGTCTTGGCCTTAGCAAGCTGGTCCGCCGGCACCCGTGAAATCTTGATGTCGAATTCGCCGCCGGCCTGCCCATAACCCGATGGGTCGGCGGCGCGAGCAGGGTACACTCCCACAGTCATCACCATTCCAACGAGCAGCGCGCGTGTCACACGGTTCATGATGCCTCCATGCAAGTGAGCTAGACAATAAAGCCGTCATGCGACCGAAACGGCGCGCGAGTCTATCACCCACGGCGGTATTCCGGCAACCATGAGAGATCCTGTGCTAGAATGGCTGCCTGGCTCTCGACCCGCCGGCAAATCTGTTCGAAGAGGGATCGTGGCATTCTCATCAAGGAAGCTCGCGAAGTATCAAGCCGGAATGCGCCGCCGGATCGAATTGCTTCGGACCAAGACGGACGACAGCCTGGATGTGGCCATGGATCAGATGATGCAGGAGCGGGTGGACAGTTATTTCCGTGTGGAAGAAGGGCTCGCGGAAATTGATCGAACCTTGACCCTCATCGACGAAGAACTGCCGCAGGTGCGCGATTTGTCGAGCGCCATGCGCCTCGAGGCGCGGCTGGAATTCATCGAAGATCGATGGGAAGACCTCGACAGCGAAGTCCGGGAACGGCCGAAGCGTCGCCGCCGCAGGATCAACCTGACCGATTTTCTCAAAGCCGCCGGCGGCGGGTGGGGCGGAGATTACCCCGGCGCGCGTGGAGAAATTAATACCGTGACAGAGGCCTTCATGGCGCTTGGTCTGGAGGAGGGAAGTTCCATGGCGGCCGTGACGGCGGCCTTTCGACAACGCGCAAAAAATTTACACCCTGACGCCAGGAAGGGTGACCGGAGCTCCGAGCCGGAGCTGCGCCGTATTATCGAGGCGTACCAATTGCTCAAAGAACACTTGAGCTTCAGCCAGACCGAGCCTCCTCGCAGCTCGGAAGCGCCCTATTCACCGACCGAGTAGATCCGTGACGCACGGACGCCCGAGCCACTACATCACGGAACCCGGCGCCCTGGAGGCTCTCTGCCGGCGTCTCCGGCAGACCACACGAATCGCCCTCGATACCGAATTTGTCGGCGAAGAGACCTTCATTCCCCGCTTGGAGTTGATTCAGATCGCCAGCCATGACGAAGCGGCCGCGGTTGATTTCCCCGCTCTAAGCGGGCACGCGTCGCTGGATGCCTTGTGGGCGGTCATCTGTGATCCTGCGATCGAAAAGATCGTGCATGCAGGGCGGCAAGACTTGGAGCTGACCGCGATGCATGCCGGCCGGATACCGACACCGTTTTTCGACACGCAGATCGCCGCCGCCATGGTGGGATATGGCGCTCAGATCGCCTACGCCGGTTTGGTTCAGCGCGTGACCGGCAAACGTCTGGCGAAGTCTCATACCTTTACCAACTGGAGCCAACGCCCTCTGACGAAAGAGCAGATCACCTATGCCCTGGAAGACGTGCAGTTTCTGCTTCCGATCCACGATCGGCTACGTGCGCGGCTCAAGACGTTGGGTCGGGAGGAGTGGCTTCGCGAAGAATTCACCCGCCTGCAAGGCTCGCTCGGAGAGCGATCGCGCGAGCCGCAGGATCGGTATCAACGGATCCGCGGCTGGGATAATCTCCAGCCTCGCGCGGCGGCCGTGTTGCGGGAACTGGCCTCGTGGAGGGAAGGCGAGGCCAAACGGCGAAACGTGCCTCGCGGACGCGTGCTGCGGGACGAAGTGCTGCTTCAAGTCGCTCGCCAGGCCCCGACAAAGCCGGACGAACTCCGCGCGATCAGGGGGGTGCATCCATCCGAAGTCGATCGAAGCGGAGACGCGCTGCTGAGAATCATTCAGCACGCGCTCGCGCTGCCGGCATCCGAGTGGCCCGAGATTCCACGCGAGCGGAAACCGGAGCCGGAAGCCACCGGCAAAATGGAACTTCTGCAAGCAGTCCTCAAAGCCCGCGCGCTGGACAAAGATATCTCGCCGACCCTGCTGGCCACGGCGGCGGATTTACAGGCTCTGGTGGACGCCAAAGAGGATCCGGAGCGGCTCAACCTGCCGATTCTGCAAGGTTGGCGGCGCACGCTGGCAGGCGACATGCTGTTGCAGTTGTTGTCAGGAAAGGTCGCCGTCGCGGTCGATCCACAGAGCGGGAAGGTACGGTTGAGTCAAGTGTCTTAGCAGCGGGCGTATCCGCGTGATAATTACGGCAGCAGCCGCTGTATGGTTTCAGCCGGTCTTGCCAGCATCGCTTTGTCGCCTTTTTCGACGATCGGCCGTTGAATGAGATCCGGGTGCGTGATCATAAGATCCAACAACTCGTCCTCGCTGACATCCTTTTTGGCGAGCCCCAACGTCTTGTACGCATCTTCGTTGGTCCGTAACACGTCTCTCGCTTTCAAGCCGGCCTTTGTCAACAGTCGCTTGATCTGGGCCTTGGTGAACGGCTGCTCATAGTAATTGACCGCGGTAAAGTCCTGCCCGCTGTCTTTGAGGATCTGGACGGCTTGGCGGCACGTCGTGCAGGTCGGCTTTTGGTAGATGGTAATCTTCCCCATGATCTCTCCTTCTTCTGTGTGTCGTGATCTGCCTTGACCTCGTTTTCCACCGCATGTTAAACACATGTATGAAATCAAAGGAGCGGATCACACCGACGGCGGGAACAAGTTCGAGTGGTGATTTCGCATGCGCCACCGCCACCCAGCGCACGTTGAAAGATCTGCGGACCAAACGAAAAGGGCAACCGGTCTTGGTCGTCGGTCACGTGCTTGAACGGAAGGGGCAGGAAGCGGCCTTCGAACTCTTCAACGTGCGCCTGGCGGTCGTCAAGTTTGCCGATGGCGTCTTACTGGGGTTTGACCCACTCGAACTCCTATTGCCCACCGAAATCGATGACAAGGGCGTCGCCTATTTTGAAATTCGCCAATGTGCGACCTGCGACCAGCAATTCCCGTTGACTACCCAAGAAGTCCAGGTCGAAGTTGAACGCACACACTGCCCGGAGTGCGCGCCAGCCGCTGGGTCTTGACAAAATTGTACGATCACTTGTGCTTCAATCCACAAGTGGCGCGAAGTCCAAGGCTTTTTTCAATAAGCAATCGCCGGCCACTCCTTGCAACGGCATCGGAAGCATGCCGGCGTCAAGCAGCTTCACGGTCATCAGCCGATAGCTTTCCCCGTTCCTCTCCGCGTCGGCCCTGAGAGAATGACAGTTCTCAAGGTTTCTCCAAATCAAATTGTCGAGCACGGCATCACTGGGAATCAGCGTGGCTTCCGAGACGGCGCCTCCCGCGACAACCTGAGCGGTCACCTGTTTTCTGTCTTTTGAAATATTGGTCACGACCGCAAAGAGCGTCTCTTGCGCGGAGGCTGTCGCGGCCCCGCCCATACAAGAGAACGCCGCGGAAACGAGAAAGCCTAAAACGGCGCCGGTGATTCGTCTCTGTCCGACCGCGTCCGTCACGGCGCGCCGCCTTGTGTCTGCCGAACTCGAAGCGCGCGCTCAGGGACCCAGCCGATGCGTCCGTCCGAGGAGCTGACTTCGTAGGAACGCTCGCTCCGGCCGTCCTCACGATCTGCCACCGACGTGATGACCACTTCCGTTCCAGGCGGCAAGGCATGCGGCGCCGCAGGTCGTATCGAGTGTGGGACCACCGCCGCCGCCACCGCCTGATCGATGATTACGCGTTGCCCGACGGCAAACCGAATCGGACTCTGACCGTGAGGCGCGGGGATAGGTTCCGGTGGAAGCCCTCCATGGCTCAGAGCGCTTCTGCCGACCATCTTCGTTGAAGTCGGAAGACCGTTCCTCTCCGGAATTGACCGAAGGGCGCGTCCGTCGAACCAGACGGCCGCGCCGACCGCGATGACAGCCAGTCCGACGAGCGCCGTTCCACTACGTCTACCAAAACGTGGCATGGGTTGATTCTACCAAGTTGGCGGGGCCAGGAACAGGAGTATGCCGATGGCCCGGATTTTTAGCAAGCCGGCGTTGACTTGACTCTTGATGCGCCCATAGAATTTCCCGATGAGGTATTGGCCATGATACCGGAGGAGGATCGCGATGGCGCACGATTTTATGCCGGGGCTCGCAGGCGTGCCTGCAGCCAAGTCCGCGGTGAGCGATGTGGATGGCGAGCGAGGCATTCTCGAATACCGCGGCATCCGAATCGAGGAGCTGTGCGCGCGGTCCTCGTTTCTCGAGACCACGTACCTCTTGGTGTTCGACCGCCTGCCGACGCAATCGGAACTGAAGAAGTTCATCGGCGATGTGACGGTCCATCGTCGAATCAAATTTCGGATTGTGGACCTGATCAAATGCTTGCCGGAGCACGGGCATCCCATGGATGCGTTGCAGGCGGGCGTCGCAGCGCTTGGCATGTTTTATCCGGGCCGGAACGTCAAAGACGTCGAAAACAATTACTGGTCCGCCGTCAGGCTGGTCGCAAAGCTGCCGACGATCGTCGCCGCCTATGCCCGGATACGCCACGGGGATGAATATATCCCGCCTCGCGATGACTTGAGCTTCTCCGAGAACTTTCTCTACATGCTTACCGAACAGGTTCCGGAACGCGTCCGGGCAGACACGCTCGACGCCTGCCTCATTCTCCATGCGGAACACACCATGAACGCGTCGACGTTCACCGGGCTGGTGACCGCGTCCACGCTGGCCGATCCCTACACGGTCGTGGCTTCGTCGATCGGCGCGTTGAAAGGACCCTTGCATGGGGGGGCGAATGAAGAAGTGGTGCAGATGCTGCGAATCATCGGAACACCCGGACGAGCGCGGGCCTATGTCGAGCAGAAGCTGGCGGCCAAGGACAAGATCATGGGATTCGGCCACCGCGTGTACAAAGTGAAAGATCCTCGCGCCACGATCCTTCAGAAACTGTCCGAGCGCCTGTTTAAGGAGTGCGGGACGTCACCGCTTTACGACGTCGCGCTGGAGATCGAACGTGTGTCGGCGGAGCTCCTGAGCCAAAAGCACATCTACCCCAACGTCGATTTCTATTCGGGCATCGTGTACGACAAAATGGGAATCGAGGTGGATTTCTTTACGCCCATCTTCGCGATGGCACGCGTAGCCGGGTGGCTCGCGCACTGGTTCGAGCAGCTCACAGAGAACAAACTCTTTCGGCCCGAGCAGATCTATGCCGGTGAGCACAACCGGCCGTATGTGCTCATCGAAGAGCGCTGATTCTAGAGGCTGCTGAAAAAGGCCCCCAACTTCGTTCTCGGCTCGTCAAAGTCCTCAACGTACCCCAGAGGGTACGCCTGCGGCTTTGGCTTCGCCTCGGGCCTCGTTGGATGACCATTTTGAGCAGCCTGAGTTGTTCTCACCTTTAGGCCTTCAGCTTAAGTAGATGTAGTGTAAAATCGAAGGTATGCCTTGGTCTTTCTTTCTTTGAGACTGACATAAGTAGGCGGCAGCCGCTACCATAAGGCATCTAAAAACCGGACGGAAAATGATGCCATGCGGACAGACCGTAAATTGGGAGCAAGCAAATTGACAAGAGATGAAGCGCGAAATTTGCTTATTGATCTTCGAGAGAATTTCGTTAAGAGGAATTCCCAGATGTAGATTCCTCGCATGGATTGCTTCGGAAATCTCTTTTTGATAGGTTGCTCCGTGTTCGCCCTGCCACACGCGAGGAATTCAATGCACATGTGATAGGACGTAAGACAAAGGTAGACCTGCAACAGATGAAATATCTTAACCGAGTACTAGCCGTTTTAGCCCAGATTTCCGATTGAGGATTCGATCTTAGGATTTAACGGTTTCATTCAGTCTCTTTTCCTTAGTGAAGCGCTGGGTAAATCGCAGATGGCGTGATTCGAAATGCTATCAGGTCTCCGAAGTTCACCCAAAGTTTATGCCTCTGTTAACATGCGCGCCTCGACAATTCTGACCATGCCTTTACAACACCTGGCCTGTGCGGTAAGGATATAGTCGTTTCGATCTACGGGTGTCCGCTTTATGATTTCATCACACTACCGACGGGCCTGCTCTGCGTACTTCCGTCGCATCAGATGGATGGTGTTCGTCTGTCTGCTGACATTTGCGACCGGCGTGGCGTGGTCATCGTGGCATCCGGAGTTCCGGATCCAGCAACCCCCATCCATCCGTGTCAACGAGATGTCACTGAACTCCCGGTCGGTGTGCCTGGAGGAGGCCGCGTATATCGGCAGAGTGGACCCGGCGCTATTGCAGGCCATCGTCACGGTGGAATCGGGGGAGCATCCTTATGCGTTCGGCTGGTTCGATAAGACCGGCGTCCGCCGATTCTAC
>JBOHOS010000669.1:0-7687 GCA_050731295.1 Nitrospiraceae bacterium
TCCCTGATCCACCGGCAGGATTACCAGCCGGCCGCTTCCCGCCAACTTCCCATGCGTCAAGAGACGCGCCAGGTTGGTCTTGGTTCCGGGGTTATCGCTTCCGTACCAGCCGAGAATTTCTCGGATACGACTGTTCATGACGACCTCCAAGAGTTCATTATTCGTGAAACGGTATTCGCGAATCGTTCAGCCGAAAGAGCGGACTTTCTTTAGTACGTGTACCGGTTCACGATTCCCGGTTCACGTCATGATTGCCTTCCCTGGATGAAATCCTCCGCGAGCTGGACATCTTCGCGGCTTCCGATAATCAAAGGGACGCGCTGATGCAGCCTCGTCGGCTGAATGTCGAGAATCCGTTGCGTGCCGGTGCTGGCGCTTCCGCCCGCCTGCTCCATGATCAATCCGAGCGGCGCCGCCTCATACATCAGCCGCAATTTCCCTTCCTCTTTCCCCTCTTCAGAAGGGTACAAGTAGACGCCGCCCACGGTTAAGAGACGATGCACGTCGGCGACCAGGCAGCCGGAATACCGCGACGAGTACGGACGCCCTGTGGCCTTATCTTTTTCCTGCAAGTGTGCGATGAAGCGCTGGACCCCGGGGGGCCATTTCCGGTAATTCCCTTCGTTCGCGCTGAAGATTTTCCCCCGCGACGGCATCTTCAGACGATCGTTCGACAGGACAAATTCACCGATGGCCGGGTCCAGCGTGAATTGATGCACGCCCGCCCCGCGGGTATACACGAGCACGGTGCTCGGTCCATACAGCACATAGCCGGCCGCCACTTGTTCGGCTCCGGGTTTCAGCAGCTCGGAGTCCGGCACGGCGCTCGAGCCATCCGATACCTGATGCACCGAGAAAATCGAACCCACGACGGCATTGACATCGACATTGGATGAGCCGTCCAAGGGATCAAAGAACAAGGCATAATTCCCGCGCCGCGAGCCGGGAGGAAGTTGACCGCCGACGTGCAGCGGTTTTTCCATTTCCTCGGAGATCAGCGTGCGGACAGACCCGCTGTATTCGAATGCTTTGACGAAACTGTCGTTGGCCTTCTCATCTAATTTCTGCACCGCCTCGCCTTGGACATTCGTTTCACCGGTGAGACCCAGCACATCGATCAGCCCCGCATGGCTCATATCCCGAGCGATCATTTTGGCCGCAAGAGAAAACTGGACCATAATGGCGGAGAATTCGCTGGTGGCTGCCGGCTCGCCGGCCTGTTCCTCAATGATATGTCGGGTTAACGTGATCGGAGTATGGTCCATGGCCGGGCTTCCAATAATTCGAGCATTATAGCGGTATTCTGAAAGAAGGCGCAATCAGACCTTCGCGGACAGGTCACTCCGTGGCCTCGACGAGACGGGCGACCACGGACCCGATGATAACTTTGGCTTTCATCATGACGGGGATGCGACGGGTATCGCGCGTCAGCCAGACGCGAATGTTGCCTTCGTTCAGGAAAATTCCTTGGAACGGCATAATGACCAAGACGCGAATCGCATCCACCTCACCCCAGGGAGCCCTGACCCGTTCGAAACCTTCCACACGCACCTCCACCGGATAATTCTTCTTGTCATGATGAAGGTTGAGCGTGAAGGTCGAGCCGGGGTCAATAGACGGCAAACTCCTGACGTAATAGAGACAAGAGATCAGGTCATGCGTCTCCGGCGGGATCGGAAGGGTCTCTGCGACTCCGTCTTTCACGTCGAGGACGGTCCTGTCCTGATGCCGAAAGGTGACCTCAAAGTCATTTTTTCTCTTACCCTCCCGGCGTTGAAAGGTCATCCGGTGCGGCATCAGGGTTTCGGCATCAATGAGCGATTCAACTCGGTTGTCAATGGGGTAGAGCTTGGACACGACGGGACCGGACTTGGCCGTGGTGCGCAGTTTCAAGGCGACACGCCCATCGATCGGAGGAGCAGGAGAGACATCCATCACCGCCGTGCCCGCACGGATACTCAACCAGGACAGCGCATAGGTCAGACGCTCTCCCGGAACGAATGGACTGGAAGACGGCAGGGAACCGTTTGAGGGCGATTCAGGGAATGCGGGGTGTAGCCATAGCGGAACAGCAAGGCAGCAGATCAAAAGACCGGCGAGGATCGATTCTGCGTTCGTCGAATACGGCCGCAATGTCCATTGCCCTCATCAGTTCGTGAGTGCGCGTCGGGACTTCTCCAGTTCCGATTCAATGAACGTCCGGATTGCGGTCAAGCGATCCGGCGAGGACGCCTCGAATCGAAGGACCAGCGCCGGTTGCGTGTTCGAGGCTCGGATCAACCCCCAGCCGTCTTTAAAAATGGCTCGGATGCCGTCGATCGTCACGACCTCGCGAATCGCCAGATCGGATGCGGCCGAGGCAGAGCCGGTCTCGGCATGGTCCATGAGGCGTTGCTGCACGCGCTTGACCAGTTCGAACTTGATGCTATCCGGGCAATCCACGCGAATTTCCGGCGTCACCGAGGTCACCGGCAGATCGGCAATCAACGACGAGAGCGCTTGGCCCGTCCTCGCCAGGATTTCCACCAGCCGGCAGGACGCATAGATCGCATCATCGTACCCGAAATACCGGTCCGCAAAAAACATATGGCCGGACATCTCGCCGGCCAGCACCGCCGACTCTTCCTTCATTTTCGACTTAATCAACGAATGCCCCGTCTTCCACATGATCGGACGGCCTCCATGACGCTGGATGTCATCGTACAGGCTCTGGGAGGCCTTCACTTCCGATAGGATCGTGCTTCCCGGCCGGCCGGCGAGGATGTCTCGCGAGAAGATGACCATGAGCCGGTCTCCCCACAAAATGTTCCCTTGCTCGTCCACGGCGCCGATGCGATCCGCATCACCGTCATAGCCGATCCCGACGTGCGCCCCTGTTTTCTTCACGGTCTGAATGAGATCGTGCAGATTCTCGACGACCGTGGGATCGGGATGATGGTTCGGGAACCGCCCATCCAAGTCGCAATACAAACCGGTGACGCGGCAGCCCATTTGTTCAATGGCATCCTTCGCCACCAGCGCCGCGGCGCCGTTCCCGCAATCGATCACGACGTGCAAGCCGTCGCCTTTGACGGAATCAAAACTCTTTTTCAGATAGGCGAGATAGTCCGGGATGATCGGACGGTGCGTCACGGTCCCGGTTCCAGACGCGAAGCGGCCGCCCTCCATGATCTTTCTCAGATGCTGGATGTCTTCGCCATGCAGCGCTTCTTTTCCGATGCACAGTTTGAACCCGTTGTATTCGGACGCGTTGTGACTGCCGGTAATCATGATCCCGCCGTCAACGGGAAACTGAAACAAAGAAAAGTACAGGACCGGCGTCGGACAGACGCCGATATCCACCACGTTCAAGCCGCCTGCCGTCAGACCACGAATCAGATAGTCACGGAGCGTCGGTGAACTGGGACGGCCGTCCCGACCAACGCTGACGGTCTTGATCTGCTTGTCTTTCGCGACGGTGGCAAACGCGCGACCGATCTGTTCGGCCACAGCCTCGGTCAGTTCCTTCCCAACGATTCCCCGGATGTCATACTCGCGAAAGAGCGCCATAGTCGTGATTCGTTACCGTTAAGGTTATGGGAAGAGAGAGTCGTTGCTCGGTTTTAGTCTTATTATTTGGGGGTTGTTGCGGGACCAGATCCGGCCGAGGAACGATTCACGTGTCACGATTAACGTTGCGCCCCCCGGCCATAATCGTCATGGAACCGGACAATATCGTCTTCTCCGAGATACGGCCCATTCTGCACTTCGATAATATGGAGCGTGGCGGAACCGTGGTTTTCCAGCCGATGCCGGGTCTCTTTCGGAATCGCCGTGCTCTGGCCGACCGCCAGATCATAGACCTGCTCGCCGCACGTCACGCGGGCGGTCCCCGAGATCACGACCCAATGCTCGCTGCGCTGATGATGCATTTGCAGCGACAGCCGGCCGCCGGAGTTGACGGTGACCCGCTTCACCTTATACCCCGGTCCCTCCTCCAACACCGTATACGACCCCCATGGACGAAAGACGGTCCGATGCTCCAGATGCTCGGGAGCCCCCTGTTTCCTCAAAATGTCCACGGCTTTCTTGACGTCCTGGGCCCGCGACTTGGGACAGATTAAGGTGGCATCGGCCGTATCGACCACGACCATATCGGACAATCCGATCGTCACGACCAGTCGCTGATCCGCATAGAGAATGGAATCATGACTATCGAGATCCACCACCTTGCCGCTGACGACATTGTTCGAGGCCGTGCGTTTCGCCACTTCCTCCAAGCTGCTCCAGTTGCCCACATCGGACCAGGTGAAATCGACGGGGATCATCGCCGCCCTGGACGACCGCTCCATCACGCCGGTGTCGATGGACACGGAGGCCAACCGGCGATAGGCGTGCGCCAGCTCGTCCGCGCCGGACGGTGAGTCCAGAAGAGGAGCCATCTTCTCGATGGCCCGGCCCAAAGCCGGCTGATGCGTAGCCACTTCTTCCAGGATCGTCGAGGCTCGCCAGACAAACATGCCGCTATTCCAATAGTAGTGCCCCGACCGGAAATACCGGGTCGCCGTCGCGGCATCCGGTTTCTCGACGAACCTGGCCACGCGATACCCGCTCAATTTTCCACGCGTTCCGACGCAGATCCGGCGATTGGGCTGGATGTAGCCATACCCCGTTTCCGCCCGTATCGGTTTGACGCCGAACGTGACCAAATAGCCGTCTTCCGCCATCTTCGACGCCAGGGCGACGGCCGCCTGAAATCGTTTCTCTTCTTTGACCACATGGTCGGCGGGCAAGACGACCATGACGGCATCCGGGTCTCTTCTCATGAGGTGAGCCGCCGCCAGCGCGATGGCCGGCGCCGTATTCCGCCCTTCGGGCTCGAGCAGGAAGTTTCGCTGCAGCGCATCTTTCCAGTCACTGAGTTGGAACCGGATGGAGTCGGCCTGAGCCGAATTGGTCGAGAGCAACACGCGATCAGCGGTCACGCACCCGAGCACCCGGCGCACAGTCTGCTGGATCAAGGTCTCGCCGCCCATGATTCGCAAGAGCTGCTTGGGATACAGATGCCGGCTGAGCGGCCAAAAGCGCGTTCCGCTTCCCCCGGCCAAGATCACCGCATACAGATGCGTATTCATGCCGCGATTCTCCCGTTGGTCATCGACGGCGGATTATGAGGGACGACCGCCATGCGACTCCCGTTGAACCAGTAGGGTCTGCGCGGAGATCCCGCGCGCGGCGAGAATCAGATCCACGATCTCGCGAACCGCGCCCTCTCCGCCTTTTTTGCGGCAAATGTAATCCACCGCCTTGAGGACAGGCGGAAGGGCATCCGCGGGAGCGGCCGAAAATCCCACCGCCTTCAGCGTCTCCAGATCATTAACGTCATCACCGATATAGGCGACCTCCTGAAGCCTCAACCCGTGTCGGGCAATCATGTCCCGCATGACGTTCAACTTGTTGCGAGCGCCCTGGTGAATTTCAGGAATGGCGAGCTTCTCTCCCCGTCGCGCGACAAGTTTCGTCTCCTCCTGCGTGATCAGGGCGGTGATCAAGCCGGCGCGTTGCAGCAATTTGATTCCCATGCCGTCACGCGTATTGAATTTCTTGAGCTCATCGCCGAACTCGGAATAGTACATGCCGCCGTCGGTCAGGACCCCATCGACGTCTGTGGCCAGCAGGCGAATGCCTTTCAGGGCTTGGCGGACGGAGGAATGGCCGGCGCGAGATTTGTTTGTGGATCGGGAGATCGGCATGGCGAGGCACGTCTCGACTCGGCGATCTTAACAGAGGGTCCGGGTGAACACAACCAACCCGGCCATCGTCGCGCCGGTTATGAGATTGATCTGGTCTTCCGTGACAGCATCTGCAAGTCCGCCTCGACCATCTCCTTGACCAGGTCGTGAAACTTCACGCGGCAGGACCAGCCTAACAGCTGCTTGGCTCTCGTCGCGTCGCCCAACAGGGTTTCCACCTCGGCGGGCCGAAGAAATTGCGGATCGACCACGACATGGTCCCGATAGTTGAGGCCGACGTGGGAAAACGCCGCGTCCGCGAATTCCCGGACCGTATGTTGCTCGCCGGTGGCCACGACATAATCTTCGGGTTCATCCTGCTGGAGCATGCGCCACATCGCTTCGACGTAGTCCCGCGCATGTCCCCAGTCCCGGCGCGCGTCGAGGTTTCCCATCCTGACCTCCTTGGCCAAGCCGAGCTTGATGCGCGCCGCGTGCGAGGTAATTTTTCGGGTCACAAATTCAAACCCTCGCCGGGGCGATTCATGATTGTAGAGAATGCCCGATGAGGCTTTGATCCCGTATGCCTCGCGGTAGTTTCGCGTCAGGTGAAAGCCCGCGACCTTGGATATTCCGTACGCCGACCGGGGATGAAACGGCGTCCGCTCGTTCTGCGGGACTTCGGCCACCTTGCCGAACATTTCACTCGACGCCGCGAAGTAAAACCGGCAGCCGGGCGTGCAGTCTCGCAGGGCGGTCAAGACATGATGCGTGCCGTTGATATTGGCATTGAGCGTGGAGAATTCATCCTCGAACGAATAGGTCACAAAGCTCTGCGCGGCGAGATGATAGCATTCATCCGGCTTGACCGCCTGAAAGACGCGGTAGACGCTCGGCAAACTCTCCAGCGAGGCGGCATGCAGATGGAGCCGTTCCTTGACCTGCAAGATGCGCCAGAGCCGGTGCTCGGGATCCTCGATGGCCACGCGCCGGACGATCCCGTGCACTTCGTATCCTTTCTCAAGCAGCAGCTCGGCTAAGTACGAGCCGTCCTGTCCGGTGATGCCGGTAATCAATGCGCGTTTCATTACACCTCGGCCGGAGTCGTGGCCCGTATCGTGTGCATGAATCGGCCCAATGCCTCTTCCCAGTGCGGCAGAGCGATGCCCGTTCCTGCCAACACCCGATTCGCCAGGACGGTGTAGAGCGGGCGGGCGGCGGCTCGTTTCGCGTCGGCTGTTGAAATCGGTCGAACCGCAACCGACACACCCATCAGTGACACGATGGCGCGGGCAAAGTCATGCCAGCTGCAGTGCCCGCTTCCGGCGGCATGGACGATTCCTCGCAGATCCCCTTGAAGGATCTTGGCGATCGCGGTCGCCAGGTCTCCGGCATGCGTCGGGCACCCTCGCTGGTCCGCGACCACGCGGAGTTCCGGCTGTCGGGCGGCGAGGCTCATAATGGTTCGGACGAAATTGTGACCGTGCGGACCGTATAGCCAGGACGTTCGCACCACCAGCGTGTTCTCACAGTGAGCCAGGGCCTGCTGCTCTCCCTCCAGCTTGGACCGGCCATACACATTGATGGGATGGGGCGGATCGGCCTCGTCGTACGGACTATTCTTTTCCCCGTCGAACACATAGTCGGTGGACAAATAGATCAAGCGAGCGCGAGCCTGAGCCGCCGCCTGGGCGACCCGTCTCGTCCCGTCGGCATTGACCGCCATCGCGCGCTCGGGCTCATCTTCGGCCTTATCGACCTGCGTGTACGCCGCCGCATGGATAATCACGTCGGGCTGCACAGCCAGCACCTGCCGTTCGACATCCGGCTTGAGCAGATCGAAGGCCGGCCAACCCGCGCACATCAAGGTTTCATCCGCCAGGACGCGGCGCAATTCATGGCCCAATTGTCCGTCAGAGCCTGTAATCAGGATGCGCATTTCAGGAAAGGTCGAGGTTTAGGTTAAGGTTTAGGCA
>JBOHOS010000670.1:0-6550 GCA_050731295.1 Nitrospiraceae bacterium
GTGCTGGTGAAAGCGGAGCCCGTCGGTCCCACGTGCCATATGGGTGAGCGATCCTGTTTTTTTACTCGGATCAAAGAGGACGGCGCGCCTGGGACGCACGCAGGCGCCGATGCGTTCGGTGGAATCCTCGAGCGGATTTATCAGACGATCCTCGCGCGCAAGCAAGCTTCTCCGTCGGGATCGTATGTGGCCTCGCTGTTCGAGGGCGGCGTGGATCGAATCTTGAAAAAGGTGATGGAGGAAGCCGGCGAAGTCGTTCTCGGATCAAAGAACGATAAACGAGAGGAAATCATCCATGAGGTGGCCGACCTGTTGTTTCACACCCTCATGGTTCTTGGCTATCACGGCATCACGCCGGGAGACATCTATCAGGAATTAGCCACGCGCATGGGGACGTCCGGCGTTCGTCCGAAAAAGTAACTGGAGAAGCCTTGGTGAGTACCTGTCTGTTCTGCCGTATCGTCGAGCGAACCGTTCCCTCCAACATTACCTATGAAGACGACTTGGCGTTGGCGTTCGAGGATGTCAATCCACAGGCGCCGGTCCATATCCTCGTCATTCCCAAACGGCACATCCAGTCCGTCGGCGATCTTGAGACCGCAGATTCGATCTTGCTGGCGCATCTGGTCCTGACCTGCGCCAAGATCGCGAAGCAAAAAGGCCTGGCCCAGTCAGGCTATCGGCTGGTCACGAACACAGGAGCGAATGGGGGCCAGACGGTCTTTCACTTGCATTGGCATCTCTTGGGCGGTCGTCCCATGAGGTGGCCGCCGGGATAGCCGCAAGCCGTCTTTGACACTGATTCAATCGATCTGTTAGTGTGATCGGTCGCGCTATTCGATGCTCAATCGACTGGCTCGGTGACGTGAAGAAACAGGAGTAACATCGGTGATGAGCCAGGGCCTCATTCCGCAGGACGTGATCACCCACATTCGCGAACGCGTGGACATTACGGACGTGGTGTCCGGCTATGTCACGTTGTCCAGAACAGGGCAAAACTTAAAGGGCATGTGTCCCTTCCACGCTGAGAAAACTCCTTCCTTTACCGTGAGTCCCTCTCGGCAGATCTTTCATTGCTTCGGCTGTGGGGCCGGAGGCAATGTTTTTATGTTCGTCATGAAGATGGAAGGCATCGGGTTCCCTGAAACCGTTCGCGAGTTGGGGCGCCGGGCCGGCATTGAGATCCCGGCAATCATGGCCGAGCCGCAGAAGGCCGATCTTCGCCAACAGGCGCGGCTTGAACAACTTGTTGAGGCTGCCGGGGTGTGGTTTCGGCAGAATCTCCTGGATTCAACCGTGGGGCGGGATGCCCTGGCCTATCTTGAAAATCGGGGTATTCAGCTGAAAACCATGGAGGCATTTCGGTTAGGCATGGCGCCGGAGAGCTGGGACGGCCTGATTCGGGCCCTGTCGAAAGAAGGATATGCCCCTGCCGAGCTCGCCATGGCCGGCATGGTCGTCGCCAAGAACCAGACAGGGACGCGCCAAGACCCAAGTGGCTATTATGATCGATTTCGTCACCGTCTGATGATCCCGATCATCGATCTCCGGAAGCGTGTGATTGCGTTCGGGGGACGCATCCTCGGCGACTGGGAGCCCAAATACCTGAATTCGCCAGAAACGCCGCTCTTCAATAAAAGCCGTACGCTCTATGGACTGGAGCGCGCGCGCGAGGCCGCCGGCCGGCTGAACCAATTAATCGTGGTGGAAGGCTATTTCGATGCGATCGCCCTGCATCAAGCGGGCGTGACCAACGTGGTGGCGACGCTGGGCACGGCTCTCACGCCCGATCATGTCGGCATCATCAGGCGTTTTGTCACGAAAGTGGTCCTGTTGTTCGATCCGGATTCTGCCGGGGTGCGGGCTGCGTTACGAACGCTCGATCTGTTCGTGGACAGCGGAATGGGGGTGACGGTGGTGTCTCTTCCCGATGGTCAGGACCCCGATACGTTCGTCAGGACGCAAGGAGCGGAAGCGTTCGCCCGGCTGCAAGAGGGGGCGCCCAGCTTATTGGATTTTTCCGTGGAGCACAGTTTGCGGACGGCGGCGTCGGGAGCCATCGACGACCGCATCCGCAGCGTCGATGAGATTCTCCGCATCTTACAGAAGACCGGTCATCGGATCGAGAAGGAAGACTGCCTCCGCCGGGTGGCGGAACGGCTGGGAATTCATCAACAGCGTCTTATTGAGCGTTACCCTGAACTCTTGTCGAAGAAGGAGCGGACGGGTTCCAAGCCATCGATCGCTCCAAGTGTGAAGGCCGGCAAGCGACCTCCGGAAGAATGGGACCTTGTTCATCTGTTACTCCACGGTCAATTGAGCGCGGCTCAGGTTGCCGCCTTGCAGCTTGATACCTTCTCTGTGCCGACCTGCCGCCGCATCGTCGAGATTGCCTTGAACCATCTAGACCGGGACGGACGCGTGCTCATACGCCCTCTCTTGGATGAGGCAGTCGCCGATTCAGATTGTGGTTCGGCCGTGACGGAGCTGTCCATGGCGGAGCGACACTTTGACGACATGGCGGAACACATCACGGGATGCCTGGAGACGCTGGAGCGCAAGCGGCGGGAACAGAGCCTCGGGGATTTGATTGTCCGGCTGCGAGTGGCCGAAAAAGAAGGCCGGACGGAGGAAGCCCGCGAGTTAAATGCACAGGTCAATGAACTGCGGATCAGAAAAGCCGGCGCGCCGTCATTGCGAGCCCTCTGACTTCGGTTGTGCGAGATCGTTTGAATGCCGAGATGACAGATCGCACGGCGAACAGCAGGTTGCTGAACAGGTTCGTTGGCGCAACTGTCGGATGCCGGTGCGCCGGAGACTGCGCGTCGGACTGTGAATATCTCGCGATTGGGAACGCTGCCGGAGAGCTTGGCGAGTAGTTTGGAGGAGGTTTATGCCGAAAGAAGAATTGCTCGGTGAAGTCAAGAAGCTGATCTCCATTGGAAAGGAGAAAGGCTATCTGACCTATGACGAGCTGAACAGCACGCTCCCGGCCGAAATGGTGTCGTCGGAGCAACTCACCAACCTGATGACGATCTTCGGAGAAATGGACATCGAGATCGTGGACGCCTCCGAGGGCGACCGGTTTCAGAAAATGGCCGATGGCGAGGAAGCGGTCGAGGAGGTCGAAGAGAAGGAGGAATTAGAGGAAGAGGAAAAGGAAATCGACCTCACGCCGGGCGTGCTCAGCCGAACCGATGACCCCGTGCGGCTGTACCTGAAAGAAATGGGCAGCGTGGCCTTATTGAGCCGCGAGGGGGAGATCGAAATCGCCAAGCGCATCGAGGAAGGAAAGAAGGATATCGCGTCAGTCGTCTTCGGCATGCCGATGACGATCGAATTCGTGCTCTCGCTGAGGGAAAAACTCAAAACCGGCAAGATCAACGTTCGGGAGATCGTTCCGGTTCAGGAAGAAGAATTTGAGGAGGAAGAAGCGGTTGAACGCGACGATGAAGAATTGCGGCAAAAGACACTGGAGGCGCTCAACAAGGTTCGGCATCTGTCCAAAACCGTGATGTTGCTGTACCAGAAAAGCCGGCATGTCGGGCAGGATCCGGCTCGGCAGCGTCGCATCAAGAATCAAATCCGCGAGATCCGGCCACAGTTGGTCGAGAAGATGGAATCGGTCAATCTGCACGCCGTGCTCAAAGACCGCCTTGTCCAGCGAGTCCGTGATCTGGCCCAGGAAATCCGTTCGGCCGAGCGCGAGGTCGCGCAGTGCCAGCGCAAATTAGGCGTCTCTGGTGAATCCGGCATGGAGCTGCTCAGGAAGCTGGGCCGCGGCCGCCGCGATTTCCTGGCGGTGCGCCGGAAGACGGGATTGTCGGAGGACGGCCTTCATGACATCAAGAAGGTGTTCCAAAACGCTCGAGCCAAAATTCGCCATCTCGAAACGGAAGAAGCCTTGGTCTCCGCCGATGAGATTAAAGAAGCGGTTCGTCACCTGGATCTGGCCGACGAAAAGGTCAAGCGTGGAAAGGCCGAACTGGTCGAGGCGAATCTTCGATTGGTCGTCAGTATCGCGAAGAAATACACCAACCGGGGTCTTCAGTTTCTCGATTTGATTCAGGAAGGCAACATCGGCCTGATGAAGGCCGTGGACAAGTTCGAGTATAAGCGAGGATACAAGTTCAGCACATACGCCACCTGGTGGATCAGGCAGGCGATCACCAGAGCGATTGCGGATCAGGCTCGGACCATCCGCATTCCGGTTCATATGATCGAGACAATCAACAAGCTGATCAGGACGTCCCGGCATCTGGTTCAAAAGCTGGGTCGAGAGCCGAACCCCGAAGAGATCGCCGAGCGCATGGATCTGCCGCTGGACAAGGTCCGGAAGATTCTCAAAATCGCCCGCGAACCGATTTCATTAGAGACGCCGATCGGTGAGGAGGAAGACAGCCATCTGGGCGACTTTATCGAGGATAAGAAAGCGATTTCCCCGCTTGAAGCCGCGATTCGTTACGATCTGCAGCGGCAGATCAATAATGCGCTTGAAACCTTGACCCCGCGTGAAGAGAAGGTCCTGCGGAAGCGCTTCGGGATCGGAGAGAGCACCGATCATACGCTGGAAGAGGTCGGGCAGGATTTCGAAGTGACACGAGAACGTATCCGGCAGATCGAGGCCAAAGCGCTCCGCAAGCTGCGCCATCCGAGCCGCAGCAGAAAACTGAAGAGCTTTGTCGAAAGTTTATAGCTTAGGACGTCGCGAGATTGACAGTTCGTGATCGCGAGATTAAAATCTCAACTTCGACCGCAAGACTCAGACGAACCGACGGGGCCCATAGCTCAGTTGGTCAGAGCGGCGGACTCATAATCCGTTGGTCCCAGGTTCAAGTCCTGGTGGGCCCACCAACCATCGGGATCTTGAGACAGAGGTCATCTCATGCGCATGCATAACCACCGAGGCCCCGTTGAATCCTCAACTCTCGTCGCTGATTGAACTCCAGGCCCTTGATCTCAGACTTCTTGAGATCAAGGAGCAAGACCGAAAGATTCCCGTCCTTTTGCAAGCCGCCGAAACCCCCCTTCAGGAAGCCCGACAGCATCTTCAACAGATCACGGTCTCAGTCGAGGCGCTGACGAAGGAGCGTCGTGACCGCGAACGCGACTTGGAAAGTCATGAAGCCCAGGTCGGCAAGTTGAGAGCCCGCCTGATGGAACTGAAGACCAATAAGGAATATCAGGCCCATCTGTTCGAGATTGAAATGGCGAACAAGAAGAAGGGAGGGATTGAAGAGCAGATCCTGACCCTGATGGAGCGGATTGACACACAGCAGGAGGAGGCCAATCACGTGACAGTGAGGGCCGCCGACGCGGAGCGAGTGTTTGCGCAAGAACGTCTCCGGCTGGAGGAACTCGGAGCCGGATTGCGGGCGGAACTCAGTCAATTGGACATAAAACACAAAGAAGTGGCTGCGCTGATCGACAAGAATCTACTGAGCCGTTACACCAAGCTCAAGGCTATGCGAAAAGATCTGGCGTTAGCCCCCATTCGTAACGGCATCTGTGTGGGTTGCCGATTGCAGCTCCCGCCTCAATTGGTTGCGGAAGTCAAACGATCGGATGAATTACAAACCTGCACGTACTGCCATCGCATCCTGTACTGGGAAGGCGAATCCCTGAGCGTGCCCACTCCGACCGCAGTCAGCCATGAAGAGGACCGCGACGAAACGGCCTAGGAACCGGAGAGCCCTGCCATGACGGCCTGAGTCGTTTTGAAGTGTAACTTCGCCACTGTCCCCAAACGCTCCTGCCCGTGTTTCTTCATAACCATGCGCGCCGCCAGCTCAACTGCCGGTGAGGCTCCCTTCGGCAAGGTCGTGCCGACCTCTTCCGAGAGACGTCTCAATCTGATCAGAAACTCGGCCCGTGCCAAAATTGAAGCAGCGGCGACGGCAAGATCGTCTTCCGCCTTCGGCCGCTGAATCAGCCGAATCTGCTTTCCCTTTTGCAGCAGAGCATTGACGATGAATCGCTCGTCGCCGAACTGATCGGAAATTGCGAGCGGGCACTCCGTGTGCTCGAGGATATTCTCCAGTGCGCGCGCATGTCCCCACGCGAGGACCCGATTCAGATTGCGAATCTTGGCGTACAGGTCGTTGTAGCGCTGAGGGCCGATCGCCACCAGGCTGTGCCTGCATACCTGACGGATGTCGGGGGCCATTTCCAGAACACGCCCGTCGGAAATACGCTTGCTGTCCCGCACCTGCATTAATTTGAGATCGGGTTCGGACGCCGGGTTGACCAGGACCGCCGCGATGACCAGCGGGCCGAAGTAATCGCCTTTTCCGGATTCGTCGATTCCGATGCGCTCGCCGGCACACGGTTCGTTGATCATTTCGTTGTCGCGGCCAGGAGGAAGCCCGATGATCGGGGGGCGTAATCTAGCAGACGTCCTCCGCCCGGTCAATTCGCCTTGAAACCATCTTCCGGCGGCGATTATACTGCGATGCGCACTGGAGTGGACCGGATGGTCGCTCGTGGGAAACTACGGGAGGAAAGTCCGGACTCCATAGGGCAGGGTGCTGGGTAACGCCCAGGCGGAACG